>DCTI01000047.1 GCA_002329525.1 Negativicutes bacterium UBA1444 | reverse complement strand
CGACGCCGGCGACCGGATTTTCGGAACCAAGTAGGATGACCAGAGATCCCCGCCCTTCGTGGGATGAATACTTCATGGATATTACCCGGGTGGTCGCGACCCGCTCCACCTGCCTGCGTCGGCAGGTTGGCGCGGTGGTCGTCAAGGACAAACGTCTGTTGACCAGCGGCTATAATGGCGCGCCGCAGGGATTGGCCCATTGTCTGGAANNCGAACTGTGCCGGGGCCTTCATGCTGAACAGAACGCCATCGTCCAGGCGGCTCTCCATGGCGTGAGCATCGCCGGGGCGACCCTGTATTGCACGCACCAGCCCTGCTCGGCCTGCACCAAGATGATCATTAATGCTGGCATCCGCCGGATCGTCTTCGAGTACCCGTATCCGGACGAACTGTCCCGGGACCTCTTGACCGAGGCGGGCATCGAGTGCTGTTGCTTCCACGCACAACAATAAGGAGAATTAAAATGGAAAGGCGGCCAAAAGGCCGCCTTTTTTTGCAGTCGACGGGTGCATGAACCGACCGGGTCCCATTCCTCTTGGGTTCACCGGAATCATCAGGCCCAAGGCATGCGCAAAAAGAGGTTTTTTCATTTCAGTGTATAATATATGCCCTATGGACAGTTTGTATTTGCCCAAATTGAACCGTCTGCACCCCACTCTGGAATCCACGGTGCTGAAAGTTGTCGAGGAATCCGGGGAACTGGCCCGGGCCGTTCTGCAGCACCTGAGCGCATCGGCGGGGAACAATCGGGAGACCCTGAATGAAGTGGCCGCCGAACTGTTGGATGTCGCCCAGACCTGCGTGACCATGATCTTCGTGCTGGAAGACGAATACGGGTTGCGCTGCGAGGAGATGGTCGGCGCCCATTTGGCGAAATTGCGCCGCAAGCACTACCTGTTTACGGAAGAAGCCGTCTATAAGATCGAAGATGTCGGCCCCTTCAAGGTCCTGCACCTGCCGCGCCTGCAGATTCCCGGGGTCGATCTGCTCACGACCGTTTGCAAGATCCAGGAGGAAATCGGCGAACTGACCCAGTTCCTGGGCAAAGGCGCCGGCGCCTCCGGCGAGGCGTCCGTGCTTGACCGCCAGGCGGTATTTACCGGCGCCGCCCTGGAGTTGCTGGACATTGCCCAGTGTTGCTTTACCATGATGTACATTTTGGCCGACACTTATCAGCTGGATTTACAGCCGTATATGGAAAAACATGGGGCGAAACTGCGCCGAAAAGGGTACTTTGATTGACAAGCATATTCGGGATGGAGTAAACTAATAGGTGGTTTGAAACGAGGTGCCGCTAAAAAATGAATGTTTACTTTATCGCGTTTATTGTCGCCCTGGGCGTGACCTACCTGGCCACTCCGTCGGTCAAACGCTTGGCCATCCGCTGGGGAGCCGTGGACAAGCCGGATGCCCGAAAAGTTCATAAAGGGATCATTCCCCGACTCGGCGGGCTGGCCATCTATGCCGGCTTTATTGCCTCTGTCCTCGCCAGCGTCCACCTGACCTGGGAACTGGTCGGGCTGCTGACCGGCGGAACGGCAATTCTGCTGCTCGGGGTTCTGGACGATATTTATCAACTGCCGGCCAAAGTGAAACTGGCCGGTCAGATTGTGGCTGCGTCCGTATTGCTGTTGTTCGATATCCAGATCGATTGGCTGACGAATCCCTTTGGCAGCATGATTTATCTGGACATGTGGGCGATTCCCTTCACGTTGCTGTGGGTAGTGAGCCTGACCAACATGCTGAACCTGATCGACGGGTTGGACGGTTTGGCGGCTGGAGTGTCGACGATTGCCGCCGTTACGATTTTTCTGATGGCAGTCCATCAAAACCTGTGGCTGGTGGCGGTGCTGACCGCTGCGCTGGCCGGCAGCGCTTTGGGCTTTCTGCATTTCAATTTCAGCCCGGCGAAGATTTTCATGGGTGATACCGGCAGTATGTTTCTGGGCTATATGCTGGCGGCGGTTTCGGTCGTCGGCACGGTCAAGAGTGCGGCGACCATTGCCCTCATCGTGCCGATGGTGGCCCTGGGCCTGCCGATCATGGATACGGCCTGCGCCATTATCCGACGCTTCACCAACGGTCAGCCGATCTTTAAGCCGGACCGGGGACACCTGCACCATCGCCTGCTGGACATGGGACTGAGCCAGAAGCAGGTCGTACTGGTTCTTTACTTGGTCAGCATTCTATTGGGCGTGAGCGCGATTGTCCTGACGGAAGTGAAAGTCGGACAAGCCGTCCTCATTGTGGTGGCGTTGTTGGCCGCCGCTTTCTTCGCGGCTCGCAAGACCGGGGTACTGAAAGATGCGAGTTCGGTGAAGGGACGGTAGGGAAATTCTGTTGAAAAGCGGGCAGTGGTCCGGCAGCTGAAAAACGAATTCGGAAAACAGCGAGGTTAAGCGAAACGTCAATACGTTCTTATCCCCGCTCTTTTTATACATAAGGCATGGTTTTTGCCGAATTTGTCGGGAAGTCTAGGAGGATGAAATTGAAACGTTTGAAGGTCATGACGATTTTCGGTACCCGGCCGGAGGCCATCAAAATGGCGCCGGTGGTACTGGAGTTGCAAAAATATCCGGAACAGATTCAGTCTTTGGTTGCCGTCACCGCCCAACACCGGGAAATGCTGGACCAGGTGCTGCACTTATTTCAGATCAACCCCGACTACGACCTAGATATCATGAGCCCGTCGCAGACACTGTTCGATATCACCAGCCGGGCCCTGAACGGATTGAACGAA
>DCTI01000152.1 GCA_002329525.1 Negativicutes bacterium UBA1444 | reverse complement strand
CCGGCCCCGGCGGCCGTAGCGCCCGAGGCGACCGCGAAAAGAACGAGGGTGGTCCCGTCTCAACCCGAGGGGAAAAACAATTGGAGCAAAATCCTGGTGGCGGCCATCCTGATCGTTTCGGCACTGGGATTGTATATTTGGCAAAGGTCCGTATCGCCGGCAGAAGAGGTTTCGCCGCGAGACATGACAAAAAAACCGTCCGCTACCTCGACGGTTACAACGAATCCACCACCGGGATCCATCCCAGCGCCGACAACCTCTTCGCTGTCCTCGCAAAATCGGCCGGTTGTATTGTCGGCACGGTTTACGGATCGCTGCTGGACCTCCGTGATTGCGGACGGGAAGACTCTGTACGAAGGCATACCGGCCAACGGGGCGATGTTCACCTGGGAGGCGGACCGCCAGATCGTCGTCAATTTTGGCAACGCCGCAGCCGTGGAGCTGACATTCAACGGCAAACCGGTGGGCAAGATTGGCGAACGCGGCGACGTTGTGGTCAAAACGTTTACCGTCGCCGGCATGGTTACGCCGCCGGCGCCAGCCGTTCCCGATTCACCGCCTTCCGTGACTGAACCGGCAACGAGGGAAAAACCGGCGGTGATACCGCCGCAGCCGGCCGCACCGTCATCGCCGCCTTCCCCGACGGTACCGTCCCCGAACCCCGTCTCACCCAATCCGTCCGGGAGCAAGCCCTGACGTGAAAATGAAATACGGTTTCTTGCCGGTATCCCGGGATGACATGAATCTGCGCGGCTGGGACGAGCTGGATTTCTTGTTTGTCAGCGGCGATGCCTATGTCGATCATCCCAGCTTTGGACCGGCCATTATTACCCGGTTGTTGGAAAAAGCCGGCTATCGTGTCGGCATCATCGCCCAGCCGAACTGGCGGGACATTTCGGATTTTAAAGCCATGGGCCGGCCGCGACTGGCGGTCCTGATTTCCGCCGGCAATATGGACTCCATGCTGAACAAGCTGACTGCCGCCAAGAAAATTCGCAGCAACGACGCTTATTCACCCGGTGGTGCAGCTGGACAGCGTCCGGACCGGGCCACGATCGTTTATGCGAATCGTGTGCGGGAGTGCTGGCCGGAGGTGCCGGTGGTCATCGGCGGTATCGAAGCCAGCCTGCGGCGTTTTTCGCATTATGATTACTGGTCCGACTCCGTTCGGCGCTCCGTTTTGGTGGATAGCCGCGCCGACCTGCTGGTGTACGGCATGGGCGAATCGCAGATTCTGGAGATCGCCCGGCAGTTGGCCAACCATACCCCCGTCGACGAAATACGGAATGTTCCGGGAACCTGCTATGTGGCGACGAGCTTGGCGGAAGCGCCGGCGGACGCACTGAAGATACCTTCCCATGAGCAGGTGGCAGCCAGTAAGGCGGATTACGCGGCGGCGTTTAAAACGCAGTATCTGGAGCAGGATCCTTTGCGCGGCCACGCGATTGTCCAACCACACGGCGATCGCTATCTGGTCCAGTTGCCACCGGCCTCGCCGTTGTCCACCCAGGAAATGGACCGGATCTATTCATTACCTTACGAGCGAACCTGGCATCCGCAATATGACGCTGCGGGTGGGGTTCCGGCGATTGCCGAAGTTCAATTCAGCATTACCAGCCATCGCGGCTGCTTTGGCGCCTGCTCATTTTGCGCCATCGGTTCGCATCAGGGACGGATCATTCAACAACGCAGCCACAAGTCGATCATTCAGGAAGCGCTCCTGCTGACGCGATTGCCCGGATTCAAAGGCTATATCCATGACGTGGGAGGGCCAACGGCGAATTTTCGGCACCCGGCCTGCTCAAAACAACTAAAACAGGGCGCCTGCCGCGATCGGCAGTGCCTGTATCCGCAGCCTTGTTCCAATCTGGATACGGACCATTCGGATTATCTGAATCTGTTACGGGAATTGCGCCATTTGCCCGGTATCAAAAAAGTATTCATTCGTTCCGGCATTCGCTATGACTACCTGATGGCCGGCAAATACCGGGAGTTTTTGGCGGACCTGTGCGAGCACCATGTCAGCGGACAGCTCAAAGTTGCGCCGGAACATGTGGCTGGACCGGTTTTGGCGGCCATGCAGAAATCCGGCAAGGATGTTTTTTTGAAGTTCCTGGCGGCCTATCGCCGGGAAAACCAACGGTTGGGCAAAGAGCAATATCTGGTTCCCTATTTGATGTGCTCGCATCCGGGCAGTTCGTTGCCGGAAGCGATTGAGCTGGCCGAATTTCTGCAGGAGATCGGTTATCATCCGGAACAGGTGCAGGAATTCATTCCGACGCCCGGCAGTCTGTCGACGGCCATGTATTATACCGAACTGAATCCGTTGACCGGCAAACCGATATTTGTGCCGAAAACCACCGAGCAACGGCAGGTGCAGCGGGCCTTGCTGCAATACCGCAATCCGAAGAACCGGCGGCTGGTATTGCAGGCGTTGCGAAAAGCAGGCCGGAGTGACCTGGTCGGCTATGGACCGGGGTGTCTGCTACGCCCAGAACGCCCAGAACGCCCGGAGCGACCGGCGGAACCGGAACGCGCTTCGCGCCGGCGGCGGGTGGAACGCTCAAAACCGTCCCGCCGTTCATGAAGTTTTTCCCCATTATTTTGGATAGAGGAGTATGCCTGTGAAAATTGGAATGGTCAGCCTGGGCTGTTCGAAAAATCTGGTGGATTCGGAACTGATGCTGGGTTTGCTGCGTGAACAGGGTTACGAAGCGACGGACGATCCGTCGGCTGCGGAAATATTGATTGTAAATTCCTGCNNCGGATTCATCGAGTCGGCCAAGCAGGAATCGATTGAAACGGTGCTGCGCCTGGCGGAACACAAACAAACCGGTTGTTGCCGGGGATTGATTCTCGCCGGGTGTCTCGGCCAGCGTTACAGTGGGGAGCTGATGGCTGAACTGCCGGAGCTGGATGCCATCGTGGGAACCGGTGCCTGGAACCGTCTGCCGGAAGCGATCCGGCAGGTGCTGGCGGGAAATCGCCCGGTATTTATCGAGGGACCGGCGTTNNGCGTTGCTGCCGGACGCGGACATGCCCCGGGTATTGGCGACGCCGTCCCATCTGGCGTATGTCAAGATCGCCGAAGGTTGCAATCACGCCTGCGCCTTTTGTGCCATTCCCCAGATCCGGGGACCGCTGATCAGCCGTTCCATCGATTCGGTCCGACAGGAAGTCGTGGGATTGGTCGGCGGCGGAGTCCGGGAAGTCAATCTCGTGGCGCAGGATACCACCAGTTATGGCCTGGATCTGGCGGCCGGCCGGCCGCTGCTGTTGGAGCTGCTGCGGGAGTTGGCAGCCATTCCCGGCGACTTCCGCATCCGGGTGTTGTACAGTTATCCCAAACATTTTTCTGACGAGTTGATCGAGTTCGTGGCGACGGAACCGAAAATCTGCAAGTATGTGGACATTCCGCTGCAACATGTGCATGACGATTTATTGCGGGCCATGCGCCGGCCGGATCGCCGCGCCGATATTGAGGGGCTGATTTCGTCGCTGCGCTCGCGAATCCCGGACATCGCCATCCGAACGACGTTCATTGTCGGCCTGCCGGGGGAAACCGACAGCCATTATCAGGCGTTGCGGGACTTTGTGGCGGAAAAACGGCTGGATCATGTGGGCGTATTTCGTTATTCGGCGGAAGAAGGAACGGCGGCGGCGGAATTTGAAGGACAGGTTTCCGAGGAGGTCAAGGAAGAACGCTACAACGATCTGATGGCCCTGCAGGCGGGGATTTCGGAAGAAATCAACAAGGATGCCGAAGGGCGGGAGTATATGCTTTTGCTGGAAGATCACGACGAAGAGGATCCGCGGCTGGGCTATGGCCGAACGGAGAGGGAAGCGCCGGATATCGACGGGACGGTTTATGTCGAAGATGCCGGAGATATTGCGGTTGGTGAGTTTGTCAAAGTCAGAATCCTCCAGGGGTTCTGTTATGACCGGGTGGCCGAAGTTGTTCGCGAACCGGATGAAAGGAATGAGCGAAAGAATGATTGTTGAGATTGTCAGTACAGGCACGGAACTGCTCCTGNNATTTGGCCCGCAAACTTAATGAAATCGGTTATGACGCCTTGTATCAGACCACGGTCGGCGACAATCGCCGCCGGATGGCCAGTGTATTGTCCATTGCCCTGGAACGGGCGGACATTGTGATTACCAGCGGCGGCCTGGGGCCAACCCAGGGCGACATCACCAAAGAAGTCACGGCGGAATTGCTGGGACGGCCGATGTATTTGCATGAGGAAAGCGCAACGCACATCCAGTGCTATTTTGAGCGCCGGCATCTGAGCATGCCGCAGAACAATTTGCGCCAGGCGATGATGGCGGAGGGTGCCATCATCGTGAGAAACCATCGTGGAACAGCCCCCGGGGTGATCTTGGAACACGAAGGCAAGACAATTATCCATCTGCCGGGACCGCCGATGGAACTGGAATATATGTTCGAGACCGGAATCCTGCCTTATCTGACGCAGAGGTTCGGCAATCAGGGGCAGATTGTATCCAAAGTACTGCGAACATTCGGCTTGGGCGAGTCGGCGTTGGAAGACAGGATCCATGATTACATTCTGGCGCAGAAAAACCCGACGATCGCATTGCTGGCCCGCAGCGGCGAAATTCATGTCCGGTTGACGGCCAAGGGGGACACGACCGAGCTGGCTCATCAGATGATTGCGGAACTGGAACCGAAAATTCGGGAACGGATCGGCGACTTGGTCTTTGGGACGGACGCGCAATCATTGGAACAGGTTGTCGGCGCTGCTTTGACTGAAAAGCAGTATACCATTGCGCTGGCGGAATCCTGCACGGGCGGCGGCGTTTCCGCCCGGCTGACAGATATACCCGGCAGTTCCGCTTACCTCCGGGGTTCGGTGGTTTGCTACAGCAATGACGTGAAAATCGATGCGGTCGGTGTGCCGGCCGAGACGATCGCGGACCAGGGTGCGGTCAGTCCGGAGACGGCCCAGGCGATGGCCGAGGGAATCAAAAAGCGATTCGGCGCGACGATCGGCGTGGGGATAACCGGGATCGCCGGCCCCGGCGGCGGTACGGATGAAAAACCGGTGGGGTTGGTGTATATCGCAGTTGCCGGACCGCAGGGAACGGTTGTGGAGGAACAAAGGTTTTCCGGCCAACGCAGCGGGATCAGAACTCGGGCTGCCAATGCCGCTTTGAATTTGATTCGGCGTTATTTAAAAAAATAATGGTTTTGCCGTTGACTTGTCGAACGTATGTTTGTATAATGACATTGAGCTAAAACGTGTCACTCAGAAGAGGAGGACAGGTCATGGATAAAGAGAAAAGTAAAGCTCTCGACATTGCCTTGCACCAGATTGAAAAGGATTTTGGCAAAGGTTCGATTTGGAAATTGGGTGAAGCTGCGGCAAAAATGAATGTGGAATATATTCCGACCGGCTCCATCGGTTTGGATATTGCCCTCGGCATTGGCGGCGTACCCCGCGGACGCGTTGTGGAAATATACGGACCGGAATCGTCCGGCAAAACGACGGTTGCCCTGCAAATCATCGCTCAGGCGCAAAAAGCCGGCGGCATTGCAGCCTTCATCGACGCCGAGCACGCG
>DCTI01000173.1 GCA_002329525.1 Negativicutes bacterium UBA1444 | reverse complement strand
ATAACCCCATTCGTTGTCATACCAAGCCAGAATTTTCGCCGTGCGCTTGCCGACCACCATCGTCGACGGCGCGTCGATAATCGCCGAATGACTGTTGTCCAGAAAGTCGATCGACACCAGCGGCGTCTCGCAATATTCCACAATGCCCCGCATCGATTCCGTCGCGGCCTGCTTCAATGCGGCATTGATCGTTTCCACCGTAATATCCTGTTCCAGCTCCACCACCAGATCGATCAGCGACACATTCGGCACGGGCACCCGCACCGACACGCCGTTCAGTTTCCCCTTGAGCTCCGGAATGACCAGGCCGATCGCCTTGGCCGCGCCCGTGGACGTCGGCACGATCGACTGCACGCAGCTGCGGGAGCGCCGGGGATCCTTGTGGCTGTTGTCGAGACTGCGCTGGTCCGTGGTAAAGGCGTGCACCGTCGACATCAGGCCGTTCACGATGCCGAATTTCTCATGGATGATCTTGACGACCGGCGCCAGGCAGTTCGTCGTGCAGGACGCGTTGGAAACGACGTGATGCTGGCCCGGATTGTAGGTCGACTCGTTGACCCCCATGACGATCGTAGGCGCCGCGTCCTTCGCCGGGGCCGAGATGATAACCTTCTTCGCGCCGTTCTTCAGATGGACCTCGCAGTCCTTGACGCTGTTGAACTTGCCGGTCGCCTCGATGACGACGTCCACGCCGAGCTTGCCCCAGGGCAGGTTCGCCGGATTGCGGTCGGAAATGATCTCGATCGGCTGGCCGTCCACGACCATGAGATTGCCGCCGGCCTCGATTTCATGGTTCAGTTTGCCGTGGATCGAATCGTACTTGAGGAGATGGGCCGAAGACTCGGCATCGGAAGTGCTGTTCACGGCGACGACCTGCACGTTCGGATTCTGCAGCGCCGCCCGCAGACACATCCTGCCGATCCGGCCGAAGCCGTTGATTCCGATTTTTGTCACCATCGATCACCCTCCTGTATATTAAATATTAAATTGTTCAGAAAAATAGTAGACTTATTCAGTCTAAAATCCTCATATAGTATACCATATTTATTTTTATTGTGGAAACAACTCCTGTTAAAATTGTGTTAAGTTTTCCATTTGCGATTTAGGCTTATTCAAAATCTATTTCCCGGCGCGTTGACCGACGATAACTTAAAAGTTATAATGTGTATAAGGAGGGATTCCCCACCTTGTATAACATCAACTTCTATCAAGACGTCCAGGGACGACAGCCTATATGATGAAGGAAAAAAACATTGCCCCCATCGGTGACAGCTGGAATGAATACAAAGAAAATCTGCTCACCCCGGAAGAACGCGCCGAAATCGCCGTGAAAGCCGCTTTGGTGGCAGAAATCGTGAATGCAAGGCACGAAACCGGCCTGACGCAAAAGCAGCTGGAAGCTGCCAGCGGAGTCAAGCAACCCGTAATTGCCCGTCTCGAAAAAGGAACTACCGACCCGCAACTGTCCACGTTGATCAAGTTGCTGACACCATTGGGGAAAACCCTGGCCGTCGTTCCTGTCGGCAAAACCAAGCGCCGGGCTTGACGCATCGCGCTTGCTTCCAGGCTTTTGCGGATATCCGCCACCCTTCGGGGTGGTTTTTTTGTGGATCATCAGCGGCGGCGAAGGAGACCGATCGCGATTAACAAAAAAAATAGAGACCGCGCTGGTGCGCGCTCCCCGTTGCCTGATCGGACAAATTGTCGGACTGAAAAAATTCGCCGGTTATTCGCCCAGCGGCAAAATCGTCGCCGTCACACTCCGACGACCCCAGCGCAGGGCATCTTCCAGCCGTTCGAAATACAGATCCACGTGACCGTCGCTGATCGCGCTGCCACGGTCCCGGACCGTCGCCAGCCCGTAGCCGGGAATCATGACCTGCGTACCGAACGGATATTTCTTCCCCATCGCCACCACTTTGTCACCCGGCCGCAGCCGATACCCGGAAGCCGTCACGCAATAGCCGGGATCGACGGGCCGCTTGCCGGTCGATTCCGGGCCGCAGGTGTAAGCCGACGCCTCCAGCGTCACTTGCAGGCCGCGCGGCGCACCCCGGCTTGTTGCCGGTTCCCGGGGGTGCTCGACCACCGCCGGCGCGACGTTCTCGACGGCCTGGATTTCTTCTCCCTTCTGCGGCTCCAGGAGCAGCGCCCGCACGTCCGTCGCCAGCGGCTGCGGCCGGCGCGGCGGCTCCACCAGGTTATAATACGCCCCGATCAGAATGAATCCGGCCAAAATGCCGCGCGACAACCCCGTTAGCGTGCAGACAGGGGCAATCATCCGCAATCCCTTTGAAGTCATGCAGCACCTCCTCTTTCCCGCGGGAGGCTTCTAGCAAAATTTTATGGCAGATGCCGCGGCATTGCATTATCCCACCGTAACAAAATCCGGGCAAAAAACCGGGGGCATTCTTCGTCATCCGACAGAATGCCCCCGGTTTCATCTGTTGTTTTTTTGTTGGTCGCATCACGCGGCGCCGCCGGTTTGCTTACCGGCGCACCATATCCGCCGTGATTTCTTGCAAGCGGAAGGCGCCGCACATCATCATCGTTTCTTTCAATTCCTCGGCCAGTTTATCAATGTAAATCTTCACGCCTTCCTTGCCGCCGCCATAAACCGCAGTGACAAACGGCCGGCTGATCAGCACGCCATCCGCGCCAAGCGCCAGGGCTTTGAAAATATCCACACCGGAACGAATCCCGCCGTCGATCAGGATTTTCAGATCGTCGCCGACCGCCGCCGCAATTTCCGGCAGCACTTCGGCGGTGGACAGGCACTGGTCCAGCACCCGGCCGCCATGATTGGAGACCACAATCCCCGCAGCGCCGGCTTCTTTGGCTTTCAGCGCCCCCTTGACCGTCATGATCCCTTTGACGACAAACGGAATACCGGCCATCTTGACGATCTCGCGCAGCTCCTCGACCGATTTTCCGCTGGTGGACNNGGGGTCATGTTTCTTAAAACAGGCAGGCCGGCGGCATCCACATCCATCGCCACGGCAAAAGCGCCCGATTGATGGACCAAGTCCATTTTCACCTTGATGGTGTCCAGATCCCAGGGCTTGACCGTGGGCACACCCCGGCCGTTGGCCTTGCTGATCGCCCGCGTGGCGTTTTCCATCACTTGCGCCGTCAGCCCGTCGCCGGTGAAAGCCGCGATCCCCTGCTCCATGCAGGCGGAAACCAGAACCTCGTTATAGGTCATGTCGTTGTATTTATCGCTGTAGTGCTGGCTCACCGTGCCGACCGGCCCGGCAAAGAACGGATACTTGAAGGACTGTCCGAACAAATCCAGGGTCGTATCTACCGCCTGGTCGGCGCAGAGCGTATCCAGATGGACGCGAATCTCCTGCCACTTCTGATAGTTGCGAATGGCGCCGTCGCCAATGCCTTTGGCGCCCGGCCCCGGAATACTGTTTCGGCAGGCGATGCCGTTGCAGATATTGCATGCCTTGCAGTATTTGCCGACACAGCCGCGCGCGTTTGCCAGCACTTCATTGTAGTTCATGATTCTTCCTGCCCTTTCTTGCCATTGACACGAAGCCGCTGCTCCGCGGATTCATTCGCGTTTTGTCGAAATTATATGCCGGCGCAGTTGCCAAACAGCGCCCGAACTCCGGCCCGAAAATCGTTGGCGCCGCCGTTGGCCGGATGAGGAACGCTATCGTGCGCAATCCCGAATTGGGACAAAGTTTGATCGGATTTCGCCCCAATGGCGACGACCCGGGTCAGCGGAAAACTGGCGTGCAACATCTGAAAATAGCGCAAGCCAAGCTGCTGCTCCGCCGGCGTCGGCGTCCGGTTCGTCAGCCGGTCGACGTTTTTGTACGGGTGAAAGGGAAAAATGTTCCACAGGACCACTTCCCGGGACGAAGCGCAGGTATCGAGAATCGCGCCCCAGACGATGGTGGCCGTGGGCTCATTGAAGCCTTTTTCCCGGCAAATCTCCCGGATGCCGCTACTGGCGCAGCGGCTGGTGCGCTCGCCGGGCCCCTCCAGAACCGTCCTGGCGTCGACCCGGTCGTGGTAACCCAGCAGCATCCGCTCCGAAGTCATGGCAATGCCGGAAAAATGTCCCCCCTGATAGCTCAGCGCCTCGGCGACAAAAATGTAGCGGGCCTGGCCCAGCCGGAGCCGCAGATACTGCTCAAGCTGACGGCGACGAATCGCCGGCGCGGCGGCCCCGATATCGAGTTCGCCGTCGAAATCCCGCCACGGATTATAGACCTGCGGCGCCGAATAGGCCTGAAGTTCCGAAATCAACTTTTGAATCTGCGCCAAGCCTTTGCTCCCTATTCCGCCGATTTCAGCAAATCAGCCGGGATTTTCAGGCCGATCGCGTCGGCCGATTTCTTGTTGATGACCACTTTCACGTCTTTTTGCGCGGCAATCGGCATATCCGCCGGCTTGGACTTGCCGGACAGAATGTCCGCCGCCATCTCGCCGGCCTGGAAGCCGAGCTTGTAATAGTTCACTGACGCCCCTGCCGTGGCTCCCCCGGTCTTGACCGGCCCCTCGTCGCCGAGGAACACCGGCAGCTTGGCGTCCACCGTCAGCTTGACGATGTTCGACATGGCCGAGGAAACGGTATTGTCGGTCGGGCAGTAGATGAAGTCCACCTTGCCGATCAGGCTCCGCACCGCCTGCTGAATGTCGTTGACGTTCGTGATGGTGGCTTCCGTCACCGTCATACCTTTTTGTTCGGCGTACTTCTTCATCGCCGCCACCTGGATCTGCGAGTTCACCTCACTGGACGAATACAGCGCGCCCACTCTTTTCGCCTGCGGCAGCAGCTTCAGCGCCAGGTCGATCTGCCGTTCGGGCGGGCACTGGTCGGTCGTGCCGGTGACGTTGCCGCCCGGCTTTTCATTCGACTGGACCAGCTTGGCCAACTTGTAATCGGTGATTGCCGCGCCGACAATCGGGATCGTCTTGGTTTCGTTCGCCACGCTCTGCGCGGCCGGAGTAGCGATCGCGAAGATCAGGTCCACTTTATTGTTCACAAACCGCTGGCTGATGGTCTTCAGGTTCGACTGGTCGCCCTGCGCGTTCTGCTGGTCGATCTTCAGATTTACCTTGTCCTTGAAGCCTTTGGAGGCCAGGCCGTCGACAAAGCCCCGGTTGGAGTCATCCAGCGCGCCATGCTGCACCAGTTGGAG
>DCTI01000123.1:2655-7795 GCA_002329525.1 Negativicutes bacterium UBA1444 | reverse complement strand
ATCGGCCCGCTCATCGAGGTGCCGGTCATGATCGCGCTGGTCAATGTGGCCCTGAAGTACCGCAGATGCTTTGCGGGGGCGAAAGAGAAATCATAAACCCCGCCGATGCCCGCTTGAATGCAGGGGATGGTTGCAGCAAATGACGGTTTGGAAAGCCGTGTTTACGCGGAAGGCTAGACTCTGTGCTGCTGCCGCCTGGCGACAGGGCAGCGCGTTCTTAATGAAATATCAATATATTCAAGACGCCTGGCGCTTATCGCCGGGCGCTTTTTGCTTGACTGCAAAGAAGCTTGCGAACGAAACCGCACAAAAATTTTTATGGTATCGCCCAGGTTGTGAATCCATACAAGCGTTTCGCGGCACAAGATTTTTTGGCGCAAGCGATATTATGTTACAATAACTTCAGGAACAGCAAAGGCGGGTGCGGAACCTAAGTGTTGAAAGAATACAAAGATTGCGTTCGCTTTTTCCGGGCTTCGACGATTCCGGCTCGCTACCGTGGAATTATTGACCGGGTCACAGTTGCCTATGAAACGTATGGGACGCTGAATGCTGCGCGGGACAATGCAATTTTGGCGGTTCATGGTTTTTCGGCGAATTCCCACGCAGCTTGCCATTACGACGGCGATGCCGCCGGTTGGTGGGATTGGGCGGTTGGCCCGGGGCGGCCGCTTGATTCGAACCGATATTTCATCGTTTGCGCCAATAACTTGGGCAGTTGCTTCGGCAGCAGCGGCCCGGCGGAACGAAACCCCCTGACCGGCCAGCCTTTCGGGGCTGATTTCCCGTTCCCGACGGTGGCGGATATCGCGCTCTGCTTGCACGAACTACAAAAAGAGCTCGGCATTGACTGCTGGCGTGCGGTGATTGGCGGATCGCTGGGCGGGATGGTTGCCCTTTACTGGGCGAGTGCTTTCCCCGGGCAAGCGAAAACGGCTGTCTGCCTCAATGCCGGCGCGCAGCTTTCCTGCGTCGGCGCCGGGTTGATCGATATCCAAAACGATTTGATCGCCCGCAGCGGAAAGGCTGGCTTGCAACTGGCGCGGCGGCTCGCCACGTTGTCCTATCTGAATGAAGGATATTTCCGCGACATGCAGCAGCGGACGCCGGACTGGAACGCCACGGAGTGGCTGAACTTGGAAGCGGCCGCTTTTGCTGACAAGTTTGATCCGCACAGTTACCGGGGCTTTCTGTTCGCGATGCGGCAGTTCGACTGTCGCGCCGCCGCAGGAACGACGCTGCCGCGAATCGTGCTTGTCGGCTGTCATGAAGATATATTGTTCCCGCCGTCGGTGATTCAGCATACTGCCGACCGGTTTGGCAGCGAGCAGCGTCCGCAGGTAACCATGGTCCATTCGATTTATGGCCATGATTCGTTTTTGCTGGATGAATCCCTCTATGCGCCGATCCTGCAAATGATCTTTGCGGAATAGGAACGCAAGCTTTCGAGAGCAAGGGGCGTTTGACGAGAAACCCGAGAAAACCGGATCAGGGAGGATTTATATGTCGGACCTCGGCAGAATTCAAGATTCCGCATCGCATACTGTGGCGGCCATCTCCGCGGCATTGGGAGTGGAAGTCGCGATCATCGACGCAGATTCTNNAGCAAGGGGTACTTTGAAGCAAAAATCGGTGATGCGGACGACACCTACACCCCGCACAAACCGTTTATTGATGCGGTAATGACCGAAAAAACGGTGATCTGCAACAGTCCGGGCCATTTTGTGCATTGCCGGGGCTGCCGGTTGGAGGGAAAGTGCCCTGAAACCGCCGAAGTCCTTTGCGCGATCGAGATGGACGACCGGGTCATTGGCGTCATCAGTATGGTCGCGTTTGACGAAGAGCAGCGGTATCGGCTGTTGGGCAAAAAGGAAACGTTGCTGGAATTTATTCATGAGATGGCTCAAATGTTGGTGAGCAAGATCCGTGAGCAGGCGCATATCGAATGGGTCAAACAGTTTAACAGCCTTGTCGAAACCACCTTGAACTCGATCAATGACGGCATTATTACTTTTGATAATAGCGGCCGGATTACTCATGCCAACCTAGTGGCTTCGCAGCTGCTCAAAGTGTCGAATAACCAATTGCTGAGTTGTAATATTGACCAAATTGTGACCGGGAGAAATATCGTCGAATTTATTGGCGCCGGCAACAGCATCAAGCACCAGGAACACATTTTCCCCGGCTCTCCCCCTGTTCATTGCCTGATTTCCTTAAAGCCGATTTGCAGCGGACCGGAGGTCACCGGCGGCGTGCTCAGCTTGACGGACATCCGGGACATCCGGACGGTGGTTAATGAAATTATTGGCATGCAGGGTCATACAACTTTTGAGTCGATTGTCGGCGAAAGCGATGCCATTGCTCAGCTCAAACAGCAGGCCATGAAGATAGCGCAAAGCGATTCAACGGTTCTGATTCAAGGGGAAAGCGGCACCGGCAAGGAAATTTTGGCGCGCGCGATTCACTCCGCCAGCGATCGTGGACGCGGGGCGTTTGTGGCGATCAATTGCGCGGCTATCCCGGAGATGCTGCTGGAAAGTGAATTGTTCGGCTATGAGCAGGGCGCCTTTACTGGCGCGAAAAAAGGCGGCAAGCAGGGGAAATTTGAACTGGCCGACGGCGGGACGCTGTTTTTGGATGAGATCGGTGATATGCCGCTGCATTTGCAGGTGAAATTGCTGCGTGTTTTGCAGGACCGCTGCTTTGAGCGGGTGGGCGGAACCAGAACGATTTCTCTGGACATCAGAATTATTGCGGCAACCAATCAGGACCTGGAAGAAAAAGTTCGACTGCGAGAGTTTCGGCAAGACCTATACTATCGACTGAATGTGATTCCGCTTGTCATCCCGCCTCTGCGCGAACGCCGCCCGGATATTCCGGTGCTTGGCCGACATTTTTTGCTGAGTTATAAAATCAAGTTGAAAAAAGCGGTCGTTGGTTTTTCACAACAGGCTCTGAAATTGCTCGAAGCCTATTCTTGGCCGGGCAACGTTCGCGAACTTGAGAATGCCGTTGAGTATGCGGTGAACATAGAAAACGGCGCCTATATCCGTGAAACGAGCCTGCCCGGACGAATCCGCGAACAGTCACGGCAAACAAGATCGCTCAAGGAGAAGGTGCGGCAATATGAGATCCAACAAATTACCGAGGCGCTGAACCGCTATGGCTGGAACGCCAAGGGCAAGGAAACGGCCGCGCGGGAGTTGGCAATCAGTTTGCCGTCGCTATACAGAAAACTGATGGACACTGAACCCGAAGACGGGAAAATCACGATCCAAGCACCCCGGCCGGACAAGGAAAAGTCGTTGCTGAAGCCAAAACCTCGCCGGCAATAAATGTTTTTATTCTGGATGAACCAGCCTGTCGCCGGCAGGCTGGTTGTTTATTTTTGCAAGGAATTTTATCAAGTTTGATAAAATTCCTTGCAAATTTGATAATACGGATAACGATAATTTCCGTATGCCGCCATGATTCGGTCAAAATTGCAAGGCACAAAACTAATGGATGTTGGTGACGGAATAGCCTGATCTGCGCCCACTTTGTATGGCTTTAGGCGCCGTAACAAGAATTATTTTGCGTCGTTGGCTCTTCAGGAAAAGACTGATTCGATAACAGGTTGGCACATTATTTGCAAGAGTACGAATTGAAGGTCTATTTTAATGAATCGGGAGGTGCGGGAAAACATGAATGGTGATGTGATGATTAAAACAATTGATGCCAAAGAAAAAGAGATGATCGGTTTCCTGGAACGGTTGGTAAACATCGACTCGGGCGCGGATAATCCGGCCGGGATCGCCGAGGTGGCAAGAATTGTCGGCGAAAAGCTCGCACAGATGAATTTTGAGGTCGAATATATCGAGCATCCGGGGATCTGTACGCATGTCAAGGCGAAAAAGCGTGGAACCGGGGATCAGGAAATCATGATTATCGGCCACGTCGATACACTGTTCGGCAAAGGAACGGTTGCCGAGCGGCCTTTTACCATTAAAGACGGAAAAGCGTTCGGCCCTGGGGTCTTGGACATGAAAGGCGGAGTGACGGTAGCCCTGTTCGCATTGCAGGCGCTGTATGAAGCCGGCTGGAACGATAAGAACGTCACCGTGTTTCTTGCCGGCGACGAAGAAACGAACCATCCCAAAACCAATGCGGCGGAGTTGTTCGAACAGGAAGCGAAGGGCAAGACGGCGGTTTTCAATATGGAAACGGCCAGCGCCGGCCAAGCCGTTCTGGTCGGGCGCAAGGGGAACATGCATCCGGAATTCGTGGTGACAGGGGTGGCGGCCCATGCCGGCGCCGATTTGACCAAAGGCGCAAACGCCATTGTGGAACTTGCCTACAAAATTATCGACATCAACAACCTGATGGACCATGCCCGGGGACTGACGTTCAATGCGGGAGTCATTTCCGGCGGCGTCGTGGCGAATGCAGTGCCGGACCGCGCGTCGGTGAAGGTGGACGTGCGTTATCTGACCCTTGCCGACCGCGACAAGGCTATCGCCAGTCTTAAGGAAATCGCCGCCAAAAATTATGTGCCGGGAACAACTACGGAGATTGCGAACTTCCGGGAGAATATGACCCCCATGGAGGTTACGCCCGGCAACAAATGGCTTTATGAAATCGTACGCCAGCAGGGCGAAAAGTTGGGAATCAAGGTGGAAGCCAAAGTCGGCGGCGGCTCTTCCGATTCCGGCTGGACCGTTCGCGCCGGCGCTCCCTCGCTTTGTTCCATGGGCGCGCGCGGTGAATTCAACCATAGCGCCCGGGAATACATTTTCTTGGAAAGCCTGACGGAACGCGCGAAACTTTTGGCGCTGTCGATCCATGCAATCTAGAGCCGGCGTTCAGAGGCGGATTGCTTAAAATACAACAGGATGGAGGAATGAATTTTGGCGACACAAAAAGGGGAACCAGGAAAAGTAACGTGGAAGGGATGGCTTTCGCTGGTCATTCTGGTCGTTGCCTTGTCGGGAGTGTTCAGCAAGGCGCCCGCTCCCTGGAAGGCATTTGACTTTATGGTGCTGGTCGGCAAGTTCGGCGAAGTATCCAAGGGAATTATGTTTACCGGCAAGGGCGGGGTCGGCGCCCGGGAAGGATTTTTGTTCACATTGACACTGATTCCGACCATTATGTTTGCCCTGGC
>DCTI01000123.1:0-2633 GCA_002329525.1 Negativicutes bacterium UBA1444 | reverse complement strand
CGGGCGGCGGAAAAGATTTTCCGTCCCATCCTTCGGCCGTTGATGGGAATTCCCGGCGTTTCCGGCTTGGCCTTCGTCAGCAGTTTTACCAGCTCCGACGTCGGGGCGGTAATGACCAAGGGACTTGTAGAAGATAATATGATGACCGATGATGAGCGGTCGATTTTCGTTGCCTACCAGTACGCAGGGTCGGCCCCCATCGCCAATACGTTCGGCACCGGCGGCCCGCTGCTTCCCATCAGTGTATTGCCGGTGGGCGTCATCATACTGCTGATCGTTATTGTTAAAATTTTCGGCGCAAACTTGGTGCGGGCTTACCTGAAATGGGTCGTTGCCAAAAAGTCGGCGGAAGGGGGTGTCAACAATGGCTGAGAAAAGCGCTGAAACTTCGTTGGATTTGCAGAACATTAAACCGAGCCTGGTGGAAGAGTTTGTCGCGGGAGCGAAGAAAGGCTTCTACGTTGGGGTCGAACTGGTGGCGCCGGCGATGGTGCTGGCCTATGTTCTGGTTCAGTTTCTGGATATTACCGGCTTGATGACCTATATCGGCAAGCTGCTGGGTCCGGTAATGGCGATTTTTGGTTTGCCGGGCGAAGCGATTGTGGCGTTGATCGCCGCCTTTTTCGCCAAAGCGGCGGGTGCGGCGACGGCAGCGACGCTATACTCGCGCGGGGTCATTACCGCTACGCAGGCTACCATCCTGTTCCCGGCCTGTGTGACGATGGGAACGCTGATTGGTCATTTCGTGCGGATTGTTATCGTGTCCAATGTCAATAAGAAATGGCATTCGATTTTATTGTGCGTTCCGCTGATCGACGCCGTCGTTGTAATGTTCATGACGCGGATTGTTTTGATGGTGATGGGGATCAATTAATTCACGGGCCCGTACAGAAACGGGAAAAATATTTCACTATCAAAAATAATAATTGCGTTTCTTCATTGCCGGCCGACTCGTAAATATGAACTCGATCTTAGCGACAAAAAGGGTAGTCATGGCGACCATGACTGCCCTTTTTGCATAACGGACCGCTAAAATTCGCGACCGATCAGGAAGGAACGGTAATGTTGTTATTAAAAATGATAATGTTGCTATCGGAAATGAGGCAACATCGCCGCCAAAGAACATAAAAGCAACGAGAACGGATGGACGGGAAAATCAGGCTGCAAGCCGGAAAATCAACCATAATCGACTGTATGTACTGTGGATGAAATCGCCGGAAAACATGATTTTCCGGGTTCATCGGCCGATGAATGATGTTGGCACAAGAATTGCATTATTGCTAGACAAGCACAAAATAAGGAGTGTTACTATGTTAAAAAGAACAGCCGTATCGGATCCGGAAGTTTATGAAATTGTAGCCGCTGAGCTGAATCGTCAGGAGCACAATATTGAAATGATCGCTTCGGAAAGTACAGCGCCGCTGGAAGTGATGGAATTAAGCGGTTGCGTGTTCACCAACAAGACGACGGAAGGCTATCCCGGCGCCAGGTTCCAGGCCGGTTCACAGGTTGCCGACCGGATCGAAAGCCTCGCCATTGAAAGAGCCAAAAAAGTGTTCGGCGCGGAACATGCCAACATGCAGGTCTATTCGGGATCTACGGCCAACTATGGCGTCTATTCCGCCATACTCGAGCCGGACGATTCGGTTTTGAGCATGCGCCTGGATCAAGGCGGACACCTGACCCATGGCAGTCCGGTCAATTTCCTGTCCAAGGTCTACCGATTTCACTTCTATGGCGTGGACCCCAAAACCGAGCAGATTGATTATGACGCTCTGGCGACAACCGCCGAACAGGTCAAACCGAAGCTGATCATCGCNNGCAGTTCCTATCCGCGACTGATCGATTATCGGCGCATCAGTGAAATCGCCAAAGCGGTCGGCGCGTACCTGATGGTGGATATGGCGCATGTGGCCGGTCTGGTGGCTGCCGGCGCGATTCCCAGCCCCGTTCCCTATGCGGATTTTGTTTCGTCGTCGACGACGAAAACTTTTTGCGGCCCGCGCAGCGGTTTGATTCTCTGCAAGGCGGAGCATGCCNNCTGGACAAAGGGGTATTCCCGGGTTCTTTGGGGTCGATTCATCTCAACACAATTGCCGCCAAGGCATTTTCGCTGCATTATACCACAACGCCGGAATTTCGCGCGATCATGTCGCAGGTGCTGGCCAACGCCAAGAAATTGGCGGCCGAGTTGGCATCGCACGGCTTCCGCATCGTCAGCGGCGGTACGGACAATCATATCGTCCTGGTCGATCTCCGGCCCAAAAATATTACGGGGAAGCTGTTCCAGAACGCTTTGGAACAGGTCGGAATCACCGTAAATAAAAACATGATTCCCTTTGATCCGGCCAGTCCTTTTGTCACCAGCGGCGTCCGCATCGGGCTGACTTCCATTTCGCAACGGGGGCTGAAAGAGCCGGAAGTCGTGAAGATCGCCGCGATCATGAACCAAGTGGCGGCGGCGCCGGCAGACGCGGCGAATCTCGCTGACTGCAAGGCGCGGGCGGAAGCTCTGATTTCGCGGTTTCCCTTGTATCCGGCCGGCTCGCTTAACGACTAAGACGAAATTGTTAGGGAGAAAGTAACTATGAATACCTGCATCCTTGATGGAGTAAAAATCGGCGAAGTCCTGC
>DCTI01000027.1 GCA_002329525.1 Negativicutes bacterium UBA1444 | reverse complement strand
ATCGGTGCTTATGACGCCCTGCGCGCCGCTGGCAAAAAAGTCGGCTATTTCCGACCGATCACTGTCCGTCCGTTCCCGGCGGAGCAGCTCCGTCAGGCGGTCGGCAACGCGAAGCGGATCTTCGTGCCGGAATCGTCCTACGGCCAACTGGTCAAAGTGATCCACGGCGCGCTTTACGGCAGCCAGATCGAGATCATTCCGATGTATCGCCCCGGTCTGGGCATCACCACCGAAGAAATTATCGCCGAATGCGGCAAAAACTGCTAAGGGCGGGAGGGATTACGATGCAGGATACAAAAGAAAACACCGCTTTGACTCCGGCCATGCCCAAAAGCTGGAACCCGGAGACGAAACCGCATAAATTTTGCCCGGGCTGTGGCCACGGCATCATTCTGAAAATGGTCGGCGAAGCGATTGACGAGCTCGGCATCCAGGGAACGACCGTGTTCGGTTGTGACATCGGCTGTTCGCTGCTGGCCTGGGACCTGTTCGCCGTGGATTCGGTGCAGACGCACCACGGCCGCACGACACCGGTCATCACCGGCATGAAACGGGCCAACCCCGATATCGTCGGCATTGCCTACATGGGCGACGGCGGCGGCTATGCCATCGGCTCCCAGCATCTGTTCAACGCGGCAGTCCGCAACGAACGGATCACCATCATCCTCTGCAACAACGGCAACTACGGCATGACCGGCGGCCANNGGCCAGATGGCGCCGACCACCCTGCCGGGTGTGAAAACCGAAACCTCGCCCTATGGCCGCGATTGCGACAAGACCGGCTACCCGACCAAGGGACCGGAAATGGTAGCAGCGGTGGCGCCGGAAGGCGCGTAT
Organism: Negativicutes bacterium UBA1444; assembly: GCA_002329525.1. Lineage (GTDB taxonomy): Bacteria > Bacillota > Negativicutes > UBA1444 > UBA1444 > UBA1444. The sequence goes on along the minus strand of DCTI01000027.1, from coordinate 2,512 downwards.
GTCGCCCGCGGCACCGTGGCCAACCCGCGCCAGCTGAAAGGCTTCATCAAAAAGGCGCTGGAGAACCAGATCGCCGGCAACGGCATCTCCTTCGTCGAGTGTCTGTCCGGCTGCCCGACCAACTGGCGGACCAATGCCAAACAGACCTGGGAATATATCGAGAAAGACATGGCGCAATACTTCAACGTCGGCGAACTGCGGGTTCCGCAGGCAAAGGAGGGCTGAACCATGGCGAAGGATAGCAAAGTGATCAAAATCGCGCTGGCCGGCGAAGGCGGCCAGGGCGTGCAGTCCATTGCGGAAATTTTGGCGGAAGCCGCCNNCCGCCAACGAGGGCGGCAAGAACGCCCTGTATATTCCGAACTTCGGCGTGGAGCAGCGCGGCGGCGTGTCGATCGCGTTCGTGCAGATTTCCGACGGTGAAATCGGCGCTCCCAAGTTCCAGAAGGCGGACATTCTGATTCCGCTCAGCCCGCGGGCGGTCGACCGGACCCAGATGCATGCCGGTCCCGACACGATTTACATTTATGACAACTCCCTCATCACCGAGGCTGAAGTCGGTGACAACATCGTCGGCATGCAGTATTTCGACGTGACGCCGATCTGCCCGACTGACAGCAGCACCCAGCAGGACCTGCTGCCCGGCGAGACCCGGACCTGCTCGTTTACCAAACCGAGCCCCGGAATCGACCCGGAAAAACTGCCGAAAGTCAAGAAACTGGTGGCGATTCCCGCCAACGACATTGCCAAGAGCGAGCTGCATCCCCGCGTGTTCAACATCATCATCCTCGGCGCGGTCATCGCCGCGACGGAAGTGTTGCCGCTGGATGCGATCAAAAAGGCTCTCGATGTGAAACTGGCCGACAAGTTTGCCAATAACGAGGCGCTGCGGACCATGAACTTCAAGGCGCTGGACCGTGGCTACGAGCTCGTCAAGAGCGCAATGTAGAGGAGGGAACGAAATGTCGAAAGAATTGGAAGCGGCCGTCGTCGACGGCGTCAAAGCGACTTGGGCGGTTTTTCCCAGCCTCTGCAAAGGTTGTGGTTTGTGCATCGAAAAATGCCCGGTAAAATGCATTACCTGGTCGGAGGACCTGGGCGTTTATGGTACGCCCCGCGTTCAGGCCGACGGCGGCAAATGCATCGCCTGCGGGCTGTGCCAGCTGGTTTGCCCGGACTGCGCGCTGCTCGTGACCCGCAAATAGGAATCCGCCAGCGTTGATCCGTGAGGAGCCTCCCTCGGTCCCCCAGACAGGACAGGGGGAGGTTTTCCTGACTTTTTGGAAAGGAAGTGACCCATGTGTTCGGATTGGGAATGCCGGAGCTGATTTTGATTTTGGTCATCGCGCTGGTGATTTTTGGGGCGAAAAATCTGCCGGACATCGGCAAGGCGCTCGGCAAGACGATTCAGGAATTCCGCAACGCCACCAGTGGGGACTCTGACAAGTCCGAACCGGCGAAAAAAGATTTGCCGCCGGCGGAGAAGGACAAGGACAAGGAATCCCGGAAATGAGGCCGTAACATGGAACAGACACCGGAGAAAGAAACCCGGGACCCGCGGGAGATGACGCTGGTCGGCCACCTTGGCGAGCTGCGCCGGCGGATTATCATTTCCGTGGTCGCGATTGTGGCGGGAACCTTGGCCGCCTACTTCTATATTGACGAATTGATGCGATTTGTGACGGCACCGGCCGGCAAGCTGTATTTTCTGAGCCCGGCCGAAGGCTTCTTCGCCTATCTGAAACTGGCGGTGTTCGCCGGGTTCATGCTGGCGCTGCCGGTGGTGCTGTGGCAAGCCTGGGCGTTTGTCGCCCCGGCGTTGACATCGGGCGAGAAAAAATGGGCGATCATCATGGTGCCCGGTTCGGTCGCGTTGTTTTTCACCGGCGTTGCCTTTGCCTATCTGTTGGTATGGCCGGCCGCCGTCAAGTTTTTTCTCGGCTTCGGCAGTGAGTCGCTGCAGCCGATGTTGTCGCTGGGCCAATATTTGTCGTTTTTATTGTCCTTCATTCTGCCGTTCGGCATTATTTTCAATTTGCCGTTGGCCCTGTTGGTGTTGGCAAAGATGGGCATCATCAGTTCCAATTTTTTGGCGAAGCAACGCCGGATGATGATTCTGGTGGCATTCATTGTCGGCGGAATTATTACTCCAACCCCGGATATTTTTACCCAGACGATGATGGCGATTCCGATCATTCTGCTGTACGAGGCCAGCATCTGGGCTGTGAAGTTATTGTTACGCAAGTGAGTGGATGATGCAGGCTGTTGATCAAGGACCATCTGCGGCGCACTCGCAAGGAGCAGGCCGCATTTCTAAGCGCTAAAGTGCAAGAACTGCGCTCTCACGACTGNNCTGGACCTTTCTGAACAGCCTGAAAACGCAGATGTAGATTGGATTTGACGGACTGTATTATGGGAAGTCTGTCCTTGAATCCAACGAGATTGCTTTAGAGCGGCTGCATGGTAAGCCGTTCGATTGCAGAGATTCTCGCCGGAATTCGTAACGTCTCCC
>DCTI01000026.1 GCA_002329525.1 Negativicutes bacterium UBA1444 | reverse complement strand
CATCCGCGCGACCAAGGAGGACTACGTTCTGACCGCCAATGAACTGGAAACCGACGATCAGTTTGCGGTAATCACTGTTAAAGGAAATGCGCGCATAGTCAAAGGAGGGTCCACCCCATGAACAAACCGATGAAGCGAACCGTTAAGTTGGCGGCCCTTCTGTGCCTGCTCCTGCTGGCGCCGACGCTGCAGGCGGCGCCGGAACCTGCCCAAAAGACCCAGTTGGACGGCGACGTGATCACCTATACTTCGAAAACCGGCGTCATGACCGCCAAAGGCGGTGTGAAGCTGACGCAGGGGAATGCCGTCATGACCGGCGACAGCGGCGAGTATAACACCAAGACCAAGGAAGCGCTCATGACCGGCAATGTCAAGGCGGTTAAGGACGGCAGTACCCTGACCGCGGCGGAAGTCCGGTCGTATGATGACATGAAGCGGCTCGTCGCCACCGGCGATGCGTTGCTGGTACACAAGGTCGGTACGGCCGCCGGCCCCCGGATGGAGTACCTCCCGGAGCGGCAGTATGCCAACATTACGGGCGGCGCCCGCCTGACCAACAAGGACGCTGTTTTGACTTCCAAGGTGGCGGAAGCCTTCTTCCAGGAGGACCGGGCCACGGCCGACGGCAATGTCCATATTGTGAGCGAAGCCCGGAAACTTGACGCCGTTTCCGATCATGCCGTTTACTATGGAATCAATGGCAAAAACGGCAAGGCTGATCTGACCGGCAACGTCCGGGTGCTCCAAGACGGCAACGTGCTGACCGGCAATCATGTGATTATGTACTTGGATGACAGCGCCATGGATACCGAAGGCCGTTCCAAGCTGGTGATCCAGCCCAAGAAAGCAACACCGTCGCCGGAAAAGGAAAAACCGTAACATGTACATCGAAACCAGGAATCTGAAAAAATCCTACAAGGGCCGGGAAGTGGTCAAGGGCATCAGCGTCCGCGTCGACCAGGGCACGGTAGTGGGACTGCTTGGGCCGAACGGCGCCGGCAAGACTACTACTTTTTACATGATCGTCGGACTGGTGACTCCGGACGACGGACAGGTCGTCATCGACGGGACCGACATCACCCGGATGCCGATGTACAAGCGATCCCGCTTCGGGATCGGCTATCTGCCGCAAGAGCCGTCGGTGTTCCGAAAGCTGACGGTGGAAGACAATCTGCTGGCCATGCTGGAGACGACGAACCTGACACGGTCGGAGCAGCGGGCCAAGGCGGCAGCGTTGCTGGAAGAATTCCGGATCGGCCATGTGCGCAAACGCAAGGGGATCGAACTCTCCGGCGGCGAGCGCCGCCGGGTGGAGATCGCCCGGGCACTGGCCACCTCGCCGAATTTTCTGCTGCTGGACGAACCGTTCACCGGCATCGACCCGATTTCACTCGGCGAGCTCCAGGACATGATTGGCTACCTGAAACAGAAGGGGATCGGTGTGCTCATCACTGACCACAACGTCCGGGAAACGCTGGCCATCGTCGATAACGCCTACATCGTCAACGAAGGCGAAGTCCTCATCTCCGGCGACAGCCAGACTATCATCGACAGTGAAACCGCCCGCAAATTTTATCTGGGTGACAACTTTTACCTGTAATACGAAGCAAGGAGTATCGGATGCGCATTCTCGACCGCTACATTCTCAAAGAATTATTGGGGCCGTTTCTATTCGGCATTTGTGTGTTTTCCAGCATCCTGGTCGGCACCGGACCTTTGTTCCGTATTGCCCAGTACATCAGCCAATACGGGGCCTCGGTCTGGACCTGCGCCCGCTTGCTGGCCTACAGCCTGCCGGGAATTATCGCCCTGACCTTCCCTATGGCGGTCTTGCTGTCGTCGCTGATGGCATTCGGGCGGCTGTCCAGTTCCAGCGAAATCGTTACCATGAAGTGCGGCGGATTGAGCTTTTACCGCCTGGCCGCGCCGGTATTTATTTTGGCGTTTGCCATCAGCGCTTTTTCCATGGTGTTCAACGAAGTGATCGTGCCTCAGGCCAACGCCGCCTATACCTACATCGTCCACTACGAGATCATGAAAAATACCCGGCCGAAGACGCAGGAGCATGTAATCATCAAGGATATCGCCGGCGGCAAACTGAAGCGTCTGACCTACGGTCGGCGGTTTGACGAAGACCTCAGCCTGATGCAGGGCATCACCATTCAGGAATACGAAAACGACACGCTGGTCCGGATCGAAAACGCCGAAAAAGCTGTCTGGAAAGACGGCGGCTGGACGATGTTCAACGGGATTATCTATGATATGACCGAGGACGGACGGGTGGAACGGACCATGAAGTTCAAGGAGCAGGCCATGCCGGTGGAAAAAGTGCCGGCGGAGATTTCCCGCGACCAGAAGAACAAGGAAGAAATGACGATCCGCGAACTGAAGCAGCATATCGCGATCCTAAAGCGGGAACAGGTGCGGACCAGCTATTTCGAAGTGGAACTGCACCAACGGCTGGCGATCCCGTTCGCCTGTTTCATCTTTTCACTGATCGGCGTGCCGCTGGGCATTCAGCGCCAGCGTTCCAGCTCCTCCATCGGCCTGGGCATCAGCGTCATCGTTATCTTCATCTATTACGCCGTCATGAGCATGGCCATGGCCCTCGGACAAGGCGGGTCGCTGCCGCCGCTGGTGGCGGTCTGGATCCCGAATCTGCTCGGCATCATCGCCGGGGTGTTCTTTATCCACCAAGCCGCAAAATAGGACAGGCTGTTGATAAAGGCCCATCTGCTGCGTCACGACTGCGTTTGCTTGCTTGCGTACAAGTAGTACGCGGCGCAGCGCAAGCCTCGCCGTTTCTTGCATCTGGACCTTTCTGAACAGCCTGTGACGAAGTTAAGAATAGAGACAGGCTGTTGATAAAACCGTTAGTGCGAAATCGCCGATATCGTGAAGGTTTGCATTGGATTGAATCGTGACATTCGTCGACGAAAAGGGATGATTTTTCGGCTAAAAACAACAGGGATGTTGGTTTTAGCTCCGAGCGACCGGATGGAGCATTCGGAGCGACCCGAAAAATCAGAACCCAAGTCGAAACGAATGCCGATGAAATCCATAGCAGCCGGAATGATATTGCGATTTCGCTAACATGCAAATGCATTAAAAACTAAGGAGAGCGGAATGTTTGGCGTCGCACTGATCCTCGTGATAGTCCTGACCGGCGGCCTCATCGCCTTCATCGGCGACCGCATCGGCACCCGTGTGGGCAAACGCCGGTTGACGCTGTGGGGCTTGCGGCCGCGCTACACCTCCATCATCATCANNCCATCCTGACCGGCATCCTGATCGCCGGATCCACCATCGGCGTACTCACCGTCACCTCGTATGACGTCCGGACCGCTCTGTTCGGCATGGAGGCCCTGAAAAAGCAGACCCGGGAACTGGCGAGCGAAGTCGAAGCGCGGACCAAAGCCCTGAATACGGCGCAACAGGAACTGACCAAGGCCCGCGCCGAGATTGAAAAGACAAACGCCGAGTACGCGGCAACCAATGAACGGCTTAGCGCCATCACGCAGGAATTGCGCGCCTTGCAGGCCAGCAAGCAGGCACTGGATGAACGGATCGCCTCGCTGAATGCCGCCAAAGCGGAATTGCAGCAGGATGTGGACCGTCTGAACGAATTGACCGCCAACCTGCGGCGGGGCATTGCCACCGTCCGCGAAGGCACAATCGTCCTGCGGGCGGGGGAAGTCATCGCTGTCAACGTGGTGCAGGGCGGCGGCAGCCGCACCGATGTCGAACGCCGTTTGACCGATTACATGAAGCTGGCCAATCAGCGACTGCGCGACCGGTTCCAGATTGACGATGAAAAACTGGATCTGATTTTTATCGGCAAGACGCACGCCGAAGAAGTGATCAATTTCATGACGGCGCGACCGGAACCGATGGTGCTCCGCCTGCTGTCGGCCAGCAATGTCGTGGTCGGCGAGCCGGTCATCGGTCAGTTCGAAATTTTCCCCAACCGGCTGATTTTCGAAAAAGGCGCGATGGTATTGCGCGACCGGGTGACCTATAGCGGCGACCCGGCGGAAGCTGAGCAGATCATGGCCATCTTTCTGCGCCGGGTCAATGAAACGGCCGTGAAACAGGGCGTGATTCCCGATCCTTTGCAGGGCACCGTCGGCAATCTGTCGGCCCAGAGCTACTACGAGGCGGTGAACCAGTTGCGCCGCCTGAAAGGCGAAGTCGAAATTGCCGCCGTGACCCGGACGGAAGTGTCGTCGATCGGCCCGTTGACCATCGATATCCTGATCCGACCCATTGGCGTGACGCCATAATGGCGCGGCCGATTCTGGCGATTGACCCCGGCCGGGAAAAATGCGGCGCGGCGGTGCTGGATCAAGAAAAAACGGTGCTATGGCACGGCGTTGTCGCCACTGCGGAACTTCTGCCGGTCAGTCGGGAGTTGACGAAGCAATATGGACTTCGTACGGTGATCCTCGGCAATCAGACCTATTCCGGCGAAATTCGGGGGACTTTGCAATCATTACTGGATTCCCAACTGGTGTCGGAAATTATTTTTGTCGATGAACGCGGCTCGACCGAAGCCGCCCGGTCCCGCTACTGGCAGGNNCTGCCGCGCGGATTGTTGGTTCCCCCTTGCGCGATTGATGACTTTGCGGCTATAATACTGGGGGAACGGTTTCTGGCAAAAAAAAGTTAAATTTTTTTTACAATCTTGCAGGAGTTTTAAAACCTCCCACGAATACATTATAAAGTAAAGTGCATTTTGTGCATTTTGGATAAGGTCTGAACACCGAAGGGTATGGTCGGGGAAGGAAGGAGGTGCACTCATAGGTTCCCGCATCGATATCTGAAGTAGGTGTGACGATATGGGCTCTTTGACAGGAGAATAGGGAAGAGGAAACATGGACACTCTATCTGATTTCTTCCTGCTTGTAGGGACCATCAAAAACAAAAAATAAACCTATGGGAGGAAACAGAATGAAAAAGAATCTGATCGTTGCTCTCGCGTTGGTATTCGTGCTCGGTATCGCCGGCACCGCCTTCGCCGCTGCCAATCCTTTCGTCGACGTTCCTGCGAAACACTGGGCGTATGACGCAGTGACCAAATTGGCCCAGGCCGGTATCCTTGACGGTTACGGCGACGGCACCTATCGTGGCGAACGTCTGGCCACCCGTTATGAAATGGCCCAGGCTACTGCTAAAGCCATGGCTCGCGCTGACAAAGCCGATGCCCAGATGAAAGCCCTCATTGACAAACTGGCCGTTGAATTTGCGGCGGAATTGAACAACCTCGGCGTTCGCGTTGCGAAACTCGAGAAAAATGCTTCCACCATCAAATTCTGGGGCGACGCTCGTATGCGTTATCGTAATGGCCTGTCCGGCAATGATGACTCTTCAAAAGCCAGCGACAGCGCGTTTGGCCAACGGATTCGTGTTTATGCCAAAGCTGATCTGAACGACAAAGCATCGTTCTATGGTCGTTTGGCTAGTGAATGGACTTCCAGCAAAACCGATGGCACCACCCAGAATGCCGACATTATCTGGGATTATGGTTATTTCGAGTGGACCTTCAACCCCAATCTCAAGTTTGACATCGGTCGTCTGGGACTGAACGGCGCATACAGCATGTTCAATACCAACGGCGGTTACGATGGAATGCAGTTCCTGTATAACAATGGTAAGTTCAATGGTAAACTGGCGTATGGCGATGCCGGCAACTACAAAGGCGACACTGGCAAAGTTACTGATGATAAGACTGGCGTTGGCACATCCAAGGAAATTCTTTTCCTGGACATGAACTACAAATTGACCGACAAGTTCGCGATCAATGGCGCATGGTACAATGCAGCGAACAGCAAAAAATACAACTACCAGATCTGGACCCTTGGTTTCCAGGCCAAACTGAGTGACGACTTCACATTGACCAGCGCCTATCTCAACAACTACAACAAAGAAGCGAAAGCTAAAAACCACAACAAGACTCCGGACGGCTGGTATGCCGATCTGTGGTACAAAGGCGCCGACAAGGCGAAAGTCGGCAGCTGGGGCTTGAACCTCAACTATCGCAACGTCAAAGCCTATGCTCTGGATTTTAATCATGTATCCGGCGTTTTCGCCAACGACATGATTACTGGCCCGAGCACCAAAGGTAGCAAAGGCTGGGGCTTCCAAGCCAACTACACCATCAGCAAGAATGCCATCCTGACCGCGACCTATGAAACCCTGAACCAGAATGGATATGACGCTTCTGGAAACTCCGTAACCACGAAGTACAAACCCTTCTACTATGTCCAACTGAACGTTTGGTTCTAAGAACTGCGTTCAACACGAAAGACCCCGCTTCGACGGGGTCTTTTTCTGTCTTTCGGCGATTGTATGGTATAATAGAGCCAGAGATTGCTCGGGAGGTGGATATTTATGAACGCAAGGAAAATTCTCATTGTTTCGCTGATTGTGACGGTGTTGGCCTTTGGCGCTGTGCCGGCGGCGCAGGCCATCAATTTGAGCGACATTCTGAAAGTGGGCGGCATCGGCATCCTGGTTGACCGCTTTTCACCGCAACTTAACAGTTTTATCAACACTTTAATGATGCAGCACAAGGCGGCGCCGGAGTTCGCGACCAAGGTGGTGCCGATCCTGACGGTCGGCGTGCTCGGCAACAGCGGCTACATTGGCGCGGCGCAGGTCATGGGACCGCAGAACCTGGTGGACCGGGTGCAGGCCGTGGTGCAGGTGGAGAGTGGCTTCAATGGCAACATGTTTCGGGTCAAAGGTTTGATACCGATTGACAGCAAGATTCCGGTGAACTTCACCCGGGTCAGCGGCGTCGGGGTCTCGGCGATCATCGACGTCCGGATTTAAGGAGGATTTGACGGAGTAAACCGAATATGATATTGTGATTCCTGTCGTGATGCGGCAGGAACTTTTTTTAGCTTTCGCGAATAGTATGAAGGATAAAGTTCTAAGGAGGATGACACATGCTGAAAAAAATGTTGACTCTGTTATTAATTGCCGCATTTTGCATGACGATGTTGCCGCCGCCAGCCTTGGCGGCCCAGTTGGAACAGACACCGCTGGAAAAAATCGGCGCCGTGGAAAAAATTCTGTACGGTTCGGAACAGGAAGGATCGCTCGTCGAGCGAACCAACAAACTGGAACGGGATTTATACGGCTTGCCCGGCAAAGAGGCCTTGATGGCGAAGGTCGACCGTATCTATACTTACGTAAGGGATAGTAGCGGCAGCAACCCTTCGCTGATTTTCAAGCTGGGTGCTTTGGAGTGGAGCCTGACGCAATCCGTGGGCAAAGGGCCTTTGAAGCCCCGGTTGGACACCCTGGAACGTACCGTGTCCGGAGTGATGGGCACAGGATCGATCGACTCCCGAGTGTCCCGACTGATGGCAATAACCTTCTCCAATGCCCGCCTGCAAACGGGATCGGTGACCCTGCCCAAAGNNCTGATAACGCCGCTGGATAGTAAGAAAAACAAAACCGGCGATGTTGTGGAGTACGAAGTGGCCGAAGATCTGTACGCCAGCGGTATGCTGACGTTGCCGAAGGGAGCAGCCGGGACAGGAAAACTGACGAAAGTGGAGCAAGCCCAAAACTTCGGCCGCGACGCTAAACTGGAAGTCAACTTCGAGAACGTGACGGCGCTGGATATGTCCATTGTGTCGACCATCCTGGGTGAAAAGGCCAAGAAGGAGACCGAATCGGTGGCGACCGCCGCCGGCGCCGGTTTTGCGGGCATGATCCTGCTCGGGCCGATCGGCGTGGTGGGCGCGGCGTTCGTGCATGGCAAGAATATTACCGTGCCGGCAGGAACGACATTGTTCATTCAGACCCAGGCCGATACGGAACTGATCGGCCTCATTGCGAAATAACGGGCAGGAGACGATAGGGTGAATACGACCAAAATAGTTTGCGGCTTCTTGGCCTGTGTAATGCTGTTTACCGGCTATGTTCCCGTGGAAGCGGCGAAAAAAATGAAACAGAAACCGCCGCAACCAATCGAGATCGTGGCGGACGAACTGTATTTCAGCGACAAGACCGGCGAACTGTTTGCCAAGGGAAATGTCGTGATCACCCAGGACAAAAACCGGATCACGGCGGCGATCATTCGCGGCAATGACAAAGAGACCCAGGTTTGGGTGGATGGGCTGGCCCGTCTGACCGACCCGCTGACGAACATTACCGGCATGAAGTTGCGCTATCATTATGGCTCACAGTTCGGGTTCATGCAGGATGTCCAGGGAAAATGTGACCATGACTATATCTCAGGGAAGAACGTGCACTATGAGCAAGGAAAGCTGACCGCCTACCATGCGACAACCACGACTTGCCCGGCCCAAGGCGTTCCCGACCACCGGATCACCGCCCGCAAGATCGAGATCTGGCCTGGTGACCGGATGGTGGCCTATGATGCGAAGATTTGGATCAAGAACTTTGTGCTCTATTCAACACCGCGCTACTCGCGATCTTTGAAGGATGACGAAACGGAATTTCCCTCCTTCGGCTATGAAGACCCCGACGGCTTCTTTATCAAGCAACGGCTGAATTATGCTCTGACGGACCGGATTACCGCTTACACGGATTTGGCGTATTACAGCAAGGCCGGCTTTAAGCCGGATTTTGGGATTAGTGATTATGAAACGGATTATTCCCTCAAATTGATCACCGGCTATTTTAAGGACGGGGATGGCCGACGCGTTCGCAAAGAACCGGAATTGCAGTTTGATTGGCATCAAAAACCGATCGGCAAGACGAAGTGGAACTATTATTTTACCGCAACCTATGGCAAATGGACGGATGACTACAAAAGCAGCTGGCATGAAGATTATAACCTGTATTTTCCCCGTAATCCGATTTACCTGGATAAGAAGAAAACCTGGACGTGGAACAACGGCTTTGGGTTCGAGTGGATCCGGGACAGCTACAATAGCTCCAGCCAGAATCTGACGAAATTCAACACCTCCCTGTCAAAGCGTCTGACGCCATGGTTGACGGCTTGGATCGGCTACAACTATACTAGCAACAACGCCAGCGTTTTTAGTTACAATCAAGTCAATGTCACGAACGAACTCGTCCGGGGTCTCCACATCCAGCTCACCAAAAAGACGGGCCTATCGTTTGTGAACAGCTATGATATGTTGCACAACCGTACGTACGAGAACTACATTACTCTGCATCAGAATTTGCATTGCTGGAATAGTCGCCTGGAATACCGGACACAGGCCAAGCAGTGGCGCTGGGATGTTGTAGTGATCCGGTTTTGATGCTGTCGAATCAGGCGCTTGAATTAGTCAAATCATAGACAGAAGGAGTACGTTGAGCCCCCATGAGTTTACCTGAACTGGAAAAAAAGCGTGAACAGTATCGCTGTGAACATAAAACCGTAGTCTTCACCAATGGATGCTTTGATATCCTCCATGCCGGGCATGTCCGGTATTTGACAGCGGCCGGAGGACTAGGCGACATTCTGATCGTGGGCCTGAACAGCGACGCCTCCGTGCGGAAGCTCAAAGGGGAAGGCCGGCCGGTGAATCCGGCGGCCGACCGGGCGGAAGTCCTCGCCGGCCTGCGCGCGGTCGACCATGTGGTGGTTTTTGACGAAGATACAGCCGAAGAACTGGTGCGGCGGCTACAACCGGACATTTATGTCAAGGGCGGCGACTACTCGCTGGACCGGCTGCCCGAATCGGCGATCGTCGCCGCCTATGGCGGACGGACGGTACTCGTGCCGATGGTGGAGGGACGCTCCACGACGAACGTGATCCAACGCCTGCAGCAAACCGGCGCCGCTACAGCGGGCTCAGACGGAAAGGGCGGTTTGTGATGCATTCCTGGCTCGAGAAAATTGCGGAGAAGCGCGTCCTCGTCATCGGGGACATCATGCTGGACCGCTACTACTTTGCCGAGGTGACTCGCATTTCGCCGGAAGGCCCGGTGCCGGTGGCCAAAGTGAAGGAAACGAAAAACACGCTGGGCGGTGCGGCCAATGTCGCGCACAACTTGGCGCGCTTGGGCTGCCAGGTGCTGATTGCCGGCATCAGCGGCGACGATGAAAATCGCCAGATCCTGGACCGCAAGTTCAATGCATTGGGGATCGGTCACGCCGGGCTGCTGAAGATTCAACGACCGACGACAACCAAAGTGCGAGTGGTCGGCGGACATCAGCAGATGCTGCGTCTGGATTTCGAAGATGCCGGACGGATTTCCCGAGCGGTGGAAAATCGTCTGTTGACTTATTTGGTGCGACAACTGGAAAATCGCCTAGATGCCGTTATTCTGTCGGATTATGCGAAAGGCGTCTGCTCGCCGGCCCTGTGTCGCAATGTCGTACAGACTTGTCGGCAACACCAGGTGCCGCTGGTGGTGGACCCCAAGGGTGCGCAGTGGCAGAAATACAAGGGAGCTTTCCTCGTCACTCCCAATGTGAAGGAACTGGGCGAGGCCAGCCGGGCCAGGGTCGGCAACGATGATAAAACGATTGTGGCGGTAGGCACGGCACTTCGTCAGCGGTTTGGTTTTGAGTCGCTGATGGTGACCCGCTCCGAACAGGGACTTACCTTGATGGCCGCGGACGAACCGGTGCATATCCCGACTTACGCCCGGGAAGTATTCGATGTTTCCGGCGCCGGTGATACGGTCGCGGCGGTGATGGGCGCTGCCCTGGCGGCCGGGGTGAAGATGGTGACGGCGGCGCATCTGGCGAATCTGGCGGCCGGCGTGGTCGTCGGGAAGCTGGGAACGTATGCGATCAGCGCGGCGGAACTGGATGCGGCGTTGGCCGACGTGGAACGACTGGAGGACTGGGAGCGATGATCGTGGTAACCGGCGGCGCCGGCTTTGTCGGCAGCAACTTGATCAGGGCCTTGAACGACAAGGGTCTGGATGATATCTTGGTCGTTGACCATCTGAAAAACAGCGTCAAAATGGAAAACGTGCGCGGCCTGCATTTTGCCGACTATCAGGACAAGGCTCGGTTTTTGTCGCGCATTGAGCGGGGAGGATCTGGCGTCGGCCCCATCGATGCCATTTTTCACATCGGCGCCTGCTCCGACATANNGGCGCCTATATGTTGGAAAACAATTACGAGTACAGCAAAATTTTGTTGCATTATTGTTTGGCTGGCGGGATTCCCTTCCAATATTCCTCGTCCGCTTCCGTATACGGCAACGGCGATAAAGGCTTCCGGGAAGATGCCAACTGCGAGCATCCACTGAACGTCTACGCCTATTCGAAGTACCTGTTCGACAACTATGTCCGGCGGCTGAAACCGCCGGTCGGCAGCCAGATCGTCGGCCTGCGCTACTTCAATGTGTTTGGCCCGCAGGAAAACCACAAGGGCCGCATGGCCTCGATCGCCTATCAGCTATACAACCAGCTGAAGTCAGACGGTGTGGTCAGGCTGTTCGCCGGCACCGCCGGCTACGGTGACGGTGAGCAGCGGCNNAGTCAAGGATGTTGTGCGAGTGCACCTGTTTTTCTGGGAAAACCCCGGCGTCAGCGGCATCTTCAACTGCGGCACCGGCACGGCCAACACCTTCAACGCCGTGGCCCGCGCACTCATCGACCGTCTGGGCTACGGCCGGATCGAGTATATCCCCTTCCCGGCGACGCTTGCCGGCAAATACCAGAGCTTCACGGAAGCCGATCCGACCCACTTGCGTGCGGCCGGCTGGGACGAAGACTTCACGC
>DCTI01000056.1 GCA_002329525.1 Negativicutes bacterium UBA1444 | reverse complement strand
CCTTTTATTATGATTATGTTTTTTCAAAAAAATATTGCGTGTCGGGGCAGAAAACTATGAACAAGTATTGGCAAATGGGAATGGGTTTTCTTATAATCTTTGCGATTGCCTGCGCAGGTTGCGGCAAGGAAGAAAATAATGAGGCGGGCAGGCCCCCGACGAAACCACCAACTGCGGCAGGACTGATGGTCGCCGGTTCCGGTTCCAATGTCGAATTAACCCGCCTTCTGGCAGCGGAGTATTCGCGGCAATCCGGAAAAATGGTTGAAGTTCCCGGTAGCATCGGTACGACCGGTGCGATTCGCGCCGTTCGCGACGGGGCGATTCCACTGGGACTGGCTTCGCGTCCTTTAACATCAGCCGAAACTGCAACGGGACTGAAACAAATTCCCTACGCAGCCATCGGACTCGTGGTCGCCGTCCACCCGACCGTTTCCGATACCGACATCACGCCGTCCACCTTAATAAAGATTTATGCCGGGGAGCGAAAAAACTGGGGCGATGGCGCGGCGATTGTCGCACTTTGCATGTATGAAGGCGATTCCACCAATGATGTGTTGCGAAAAGAAATTCCGGCTTTCGCCGATGCTTTGCAAACGGCGCTGTCCCGGCAGGATTGGCGGATAGTTTACAGCGAGGGCGCCATGCTGGAGACTTTGGCGAAAACTCCCCATTCCATTGGTTTTATCGATGCCGTTGCGGCGGCGAAACATGCGACAAGCGTTAAAATTTTGAGCTGGAACGGCGCCGGAATCAATGGGGAAACCTTGCGGACAGGCCGATATCCACTAAAAAAAACGCTGTTCTTTATTTATAAGGATGAATTATCGACGGAAGCTCGACATTTTGTGGATTTTTGTCTTTCCGGCTCCGGCCGGCGGATCATTTCGGCGGCGGATGCCATCCCGGCGGGACGGGGTGAGTAAATGATCAAGCGATTACTGCTGAGCGAATCGCCGTCAGTGCGGCTGAAAATTTTTGCTTTCGGGATTGCGGCTTTTATGGCTGTGATACCGACAATCCTGTACGGCTTTTTGGAAATGCAATACATTCATGATGAATCCAGGCAATATAGCCAATTTCTCGGTGAGCGGCTGGAGCAGGCGATTGCGGAAAATCCACAACTGTGGCAATATGCGGCGCCTAAGTTGGTGGAAATCGACCGTTACCGGCAATGGTTTCCTGATATCGCCGCAGTGTTTATCGAAGATCAATATGGGCGGCGCGTGTTCGGCGAAGAAACACAGGCCGTGGAGGCTTTTCTGGAAACCGCGACGGAATATGGCTTTTCCTACAAGTCAGAGCCGCAAGGCGTGATTCGGATCAAGAACCGGTTGGATAGGGTAGCCGCCAAAACGATGTTGGTGTTTTTGCTTTGCAGCGTTTTGGGCATAGCGGCCGGCCGTGTCATCCGTGAATATTCTATGCGTCAGATTCGACAGGCGAATCGGGCGAAACGGCAGACTCGCTTTCAGTTTACCCGAATGCGGGATTGCACGGAGGATATGACAAGCCGTGATTTTGCCACGGGCGCTTTTACGATTTCACATGTCAGCAAGCTTTTGTGGCATCTGTTTGACGAGCCGGCCGAACCTTTTTCCATTCTCTTGGCGGACATTGATTTGTTTCGCCGGTATAATGAACGGAACGGTTATGAGCTAGGGAACCGTGTCTTGTTCGAGCTGGCGGGAGTTCTACGGAAAAATCTGCGGGAAAAGGATATCCTCGGCAGATTCGGTGGGGAAGAATTTATCATTCTGTTGCCGGAAACATCCCAGGAGCAGGCCATGCCCGTCGCGGAGCGTCTTCGCGCAGCAGTGCAGGCGTATAGTTTTCCCGGAGCGGAGCTGCAACCCGGGGGGGCTCTGACCATCAGCATTGGCGTGACTTCCAGCGAAAACGCCCGGACAATCCGGGAATCGTTCCGGCAACTCGATGCTACAATCTATCAGGCGAAGAGAGCCGGCCGCAATGAGATTTGCGCTTTTTCGACAGAGAGCAACGAGAAGAAGATCAGCAACTTTGGCAATTATTCTCCTGCCATGAAAGCGGAAGTGACACGTAAGTTCATCGACCGCTTTTTGGGGAACAAGCCGCCGGAATACTTGGCGGAGGTTCATGAACCAGCTATTACGGCTTTTTTAAAAGCTTTGGAAATATGGGACCCGGACACACTCCGGCACTCTTTGCGTGTGAACCGGCTGGCAATGACGATTGCCAGAGCGATGGATCTGCCGGCCAGCGACCGTTTGACACTAGACATCGGGACTTTGCTTCACGATATCGGCAAATTGACAATGGGAGACAGCGTTTTAATCAAACCGGGAAAGTTGTCGAACACTGAGTATGAATTGATGAAAACCCATTCCCGGGTGGGATATGATATGGTCAAGGACTATCCGACCCTCCAAAAAGTCGCCGATATTGTCTTGCTGCACCATGAACGGTTTGATGGCGCAGGCTATCCCGAGGGTTTGGAGGGGAAACGGATTCCTCTTTTGGCAAGAATTTGCACGGTGGCGGACTCTTTGGATGCCATGATGACAGAACGGCCGTACAGCAAGGGAAAATCCGTTGATGAGGCAAGGGAAGAGTTGTTGCGAAACAAGGGTCGCCAGTTTGATCCGGAAATCGTGGACGTTGTTTTGTCCCTGGATCGGCAAGTCATTTCAGTTCCTTCGCCGGAGGGCAGTTTCATGAAGTTAGCGCAGCTCGGTTGAAATAAGTGAATGCTTGCCGCAGCGATGCGAAAACGTTACAATTAGGATCAGCGGCAGGCCGGAATACGGTATTGCCGAACAAGGAAGGAGGACTGGAAATGAGCAGAAAATCGGCCCTGAAAATCGTGGCCATGGTACTGGCGATGCTCATGCTGTCCGCATCGATTGCCTGTGCTGCCACAAAAGAAGAAAAACGGCAGCATATCCGGGATATTTCTAAAAAGACCCTGGACAAGCTCTATGAATTGCAGCCGTCCGCCCGGCACTATGTCGAGAAAGCCGCCGGCTACGCGGTATTTGGCAACTGGGGGGTAAAGCTGCTGTTCATCGGCGGCGGGACCGGGAAGGGAATGGCGGTTAACAACGAAACCGACGAAGAAACCTTTATGGATATGGTGACAGGCTCCGTCGGGCTGGGGATCGGCGCCAAAACCTACAATGTCGTGTTTGTTTTCGAAAAAGAGTATGCGCTGAAAACATTTACGACGGAGGGCTGGCAGTTCGGCGGCCAGGCGACGGCGGCCGCAACCGACAGCGTGTCGGGCGGGGCCTATCAGGGTGCTTTCTCCGTATCGCCCGATGTCTGGATGTATGTGATCACGGATAAGGGTCTGGCGTTGGAGGTTACGCTCAAGGGAACCAAGTACTCCCGCAACGATTTGAACTAAATCGGCGGCACGAACTGAACTGAAATTTGAGAATCAATGTCGGTTGACAGCCCGACCATCTTGTGTTACTATTCCTTTGAACATTGGATTTTGAAAATTTCATACCGGGATAGGTGCCCTACGGGGCTTAATAGGGAAGTCCGGTGCAATGCCGGCGCGGTCCCGCCACTGTATTGGGGAGCGAACCCATCAAACGCCACTGGAACGAAAGTTTTGGGAAGGTTTGGGCGAGTTATGATCCGGAGCCAGGAGAACTGCCTGTCTGACAATCACCGTTTNNGAACTGCCTGTCTGACAATCACCGCTTTTACCCACGCGAGATGGGGAGGGGATTCTGACACAGCTTCTGTGTTGAACTTCTTCCCGGCAATTCTTTTGCCGGGATTTTTGTTGGAAAAGCCAGAGAGCTCAGACAGCCTTCCACACTGGGAGGCTGTCTTTTTTTTCGGGTTCCGCGAATTGCGCACCTTTTGGCTGGGTGCGGATTCATTAGCCGGAGGCTCTTTTGCAGGGGAGCCTCCATAAATAGCCCGGCAGTTCAAACAGGGGTCGCTGCAGCGATTCCATTGAGCGCCTTCGAATATATGGTTGTGGATGATCGTGCCTCGTGATTTTTTTGACTCATTGATATCAAAAGTTGAAAGGACTGGATGAGATGAAGCTGAGCAAAAAATGGGTCCGGGAATGGGCCCGGCGAACGGTGGCCGGATTCCTGGCCGGCGGGTTGTGCCTGATGACGCCGTTGGCGGCGCGGGCNNGGGCGGAAGAAAAACAGGAGTACACCTTCGACCCGGTCCTGATCACGGCCAAACGCCAGGAATCGACTGATCTGAAAACAGCAGCGTCGGTGCAGGTTATTTCCGGCGAACAAATTAAGGCAACCGGCGCGGCCAACCTGCTGGAAGCCCTGAAGTTTTCCACAGGCATCACCTATGACGGTTATGGCCGGCGTGGCGGATTATACGGTTCGATGTCAGGTGGTCTGGCGATCCGGGGTATGCGCGACCGGGGGACGTTGGTGATGATCAATGGCGTGCCGACCAACCTCAATGGCGACTATGCATTGGAACATATTCCGCCGGAAAACATTGAGCGGGTGGAAGTAATCAAGGGCGCTTCCTCGACCTTGTACGGCTCGGCGGCGCTTAGCGGCGTCATCAATATTATTACGAAGACCAAGGTAAAAAACAGCGTCACGGTCGAGACCGGTAGTTACGGCTATAATAAGCAGAGCGTTTCCTTGCAGTCCGGCGACTTTACCTTCACGGCCGCCCATCAGAAGGATGGCGACTCCGGACAGTGGAGCGATCCGTACAGTGGTAAATATACGGCATTCCGCGGCGATACCCGGGACTTTTTCCGCTGGAGCTGGAAAATCAATAAGAATATCACATTTACCCATCAATATGACAAGGATGATTATCTGGTGGAGCGGCTCAATTATCCGGCGAATACGGTCTATGAAAGTATCAACGTGGTGGATGAAAAACACGCCATGGCCATGCAGATTCAAAGCGGGTCCGTGCTGAGTAAGATCTATTACAATCGCTTGCAACGGGATTATTCGAAACCGTATACTTCTTACAATAAAAATACCAGCAGCGACAAAAATGACATGAGCTACCAGCAGACCCTCGGCGTGGACAACCAGGTGAACTGGAAAACCGGCTTCGGCGATTATGTCGCCGGATTATCCTGGCAGAAGGAAACCTTCCGTGTAGACGAGCGTCGTCGTGGTCCATTCACCTCCAGTTATAAGACGAACGCCGTGCCGATGAAGCAACGCGATTATTTTTCGGTGTTTGGTCAAATGACTCATCCGTTTTCCAAACAGGTGCAGATGATCATAGGGGCGCGGCAGGAGTTTATTCAACAGCAGAATGGCTTGAACAATTACAATGAATTCAGTCCGCAGATTCAGTTCCTGTATACGCCGACCAAGGAGCAGAGTTGGTATGTCAATGCCGGTAGGGCGTTCCGTATGCCGAACTACTCCGCTATGTACAGTTCCAGTACTTTGACAATCGGCAACCCGGATCTGAAGCCGGAAAGCGGCTATACATACGAGCTCGGTTGGAAAAAAATTGGCGCCAAGGATTCGTTGAAGATTGCTTTGTTCCACATGGATTACAGTAACTATACAAGCTGGAAAAATGTTGGTGGCACCTACATCCCCTATAATGCAGAGTTCCGCAATACCGGCCTGGAAATCGAATACGCCCGGGCCCTGAAACATGGCTGGTCGTACAATTTGGGGGCATCGTTCAGCAATCCGGAGAACAAGGAACCGGGAACGAATTGGTCGTTGTATAGCGCGAGAACGCAGCTGACGGCTGGGCTAAATTATAAGAAGGGCAAATGGAACGGCAGCATCGCCGCCAATTATCTGGCGGGAAGGCAGACCAGCACTTCGGAGCCGGATGGTCTTCCGGCGTCGTTGATCGCCAATTTGACATTGGGCTATGATTTGACTCCGAACACCCATTTGAAGCTGCGGGTCGAAAACCTGTTGGATCGACGGGATATCGTTTCCAATGGCAGCTCATCCTATTTTTCCCAGGAACGATCATTTTACATCGGCATTACCCAAGACTTTTGAGCCGAGTTTCTTAGGAGGAAAGTATGCTTGATTTAATATCCAAGGGCGGGTATGTCATTGTCACCATCATGGCCTGTTCCCTGGTCGCCTTCACGGTGATCATCGAGCGCTGGCTGTTCTATCGGGCGGCGGACGCCAGCGCCCGACGGTTCCAGACGTTTTGTCAAGAACCGGGGGCGACTGACGTGGCGAATAGCAATTCGAGCGGCGCTGCTTCGACGATCTTCGAAAAGATGTGGGAGTCGGCGGCCCGCCTCCCTGCGGACGCGCAGGAACAACGACAGCTGGCTGTGGACGATACCGTTCGGAGCGAGATTCCCCGTCTGGAAAGCAATCTCTCCCGACTGACCACGGCGGCCACGATTGCGCCGTTGCTCGGGCTGCTGGGAACGGTGCTGGGGATGATCAAGACCTTCCAGGCGGCGTCCATGACCGGACTGGGTAATCCCCAGATGCTGGCTGAAGGGATTTCCGAAGCACTCTACAATACCGCCGGCGGCCTGATGGTCGCCATTCCCTGCATCATGGCCAACAACCATTTTCGCAGCCGGGTCGAACGGCTGATTCACTGGACCGAAGGCTGCGCCGGCGAAATCGTCCGGCGGGCCCATTCCTGAGGCGGGGAGGGATTGTTCGTGAAGTACCGTCAAAACTCGTCGCATATTCCCGTTCATGTCGACATGACGCCGATGGTGGATGTGATGATGCTGCTGCTCATCTTCTTCATGATGTCCACCACGTTCATCGTCGCCCATCCCGGGTTCAACATCATTCCACCGCAGGCCAATTCCGGCACGCCCCAGCCGCCGGAACACATCACCGTCCTGGTGAACCGGGACGGCAACATCGCCCTGGGCGAGCGGCCGGTATCCGTCGGTGAACTGGCGGCCGCGGTCGCCGCCAAGTCCCATACCGCTCCGTTGATCTTCATCAAGGCGGACAAAGAAACTCGGCATGGGCGGATTGTGGAAGTCATGGATGCGGTGAAACGGGCGGGGGCGGCGAAGATCGCCGTGGCCGTAGAACCGAAAGGTTGACGGGATGACGTCGAAAAGCAGATGGCGGACCGCGCTGGCGGGGTCGCTGTTTCTTCATGTCCTGGTCCTGGCGTTGGTGGGAGCGACCTGGACGTGGCATACGATACAAACGGAAAAACAAAAAGCAAAAGAACCGGTGTACATGGAAGTCACGATGGCGGACCTGTTGGTGCCGGACAGCGATTTGCTCGAACTGCCGGGACCGGCTGGCGGCGGGGGAACCCCGGCGGGCGATCCGGGCGGGACGACCGAGAAGAACGACAGCAAATTGCCGATCGCACAAACTGCGGCAGGCTTTTCGCCAACGCCGAATCCGAATGCGGCTTCGCCGACCGGCGCCGAAACGATTCCGGCCGGCGGGCGGGGGGAATACGGCAAAGGCACCGGCGGCGGAGTCGGCGGCGGCACGGGCAGCGGGGGCGGCGGCACAGGCGGCAGCGGCGGCGGGACCGGCGGCGGCCATGGTACGGGCCACGGGACGGGCATCGGACCGGGAAGCGGGACCGGCTCTGGCACGACGCGCGGGCCGCGCATTGTCTCGGGCGACAAGCCGGAGTATCCGGCCAATGCCCGGACTAAGGGCTGGGAAGGCACGGTCCGGCTGCAAATATTGGTCAGCATTGAGGGTCAGGTGGAGGATGTGCGGATCGTGAGCAGTTCCGGCTACGGGGAACTGGACGAGGCAGCGCGGCGGGCCATCCAGGAGTGGCGATTCCGGCCGGCACTGCAGAATGGGGAGCCGGTGGCGGCGTGGGCGACCTTGCCGATTGTGTTCGATTTGCGGTAACGAAGAGAAAGAGGCGAAGTTGTGAAGGGTTTTCCTTGGCTACAGCGCATACTCCTGTTATGTTTGGCAGGGTTTACCCTGGGATTGATTGCTCCGGTACAGGCGGCTTCGGGTAATTCGTTGCTGGTCAGCCTGGATATTCCGTACTCTCTGGGGGTTCGGCGAACAACCTTCGCACCGGGAGAAACGATTCGGGCGATTATTAATATGGAAAGCACGGCAACGGAGGAACGGGAGATTCCCGTGGAAATTCGACTCCCTGCAGGGATCGCGCCAACCGGGGACAATAGTCGCTGGCAGGTGATCCGTCAGGAGGAAGGATGGTTGCTGCGCCGGAATATTGCTTTGGCTGACTCATACGGTCAATGGTTTGATTTGCTGACCCTCGGCGTTGCCGACGATTTGACGCTTGGTGCGCATAAAATCACGATTCGCGCCGGGGAACAGACGCGGGAAAAGATTTTGCAGGCGGCGTCGCTGGCATCTGGGGTTTCGACGCGGCAACCGCCGGTATTCGAACGGATTGTCCTGCCACTCGACAAGGATGGCCGGCAGGATGAAAAACAAAGCGGCAACGCCATCGTATTGCGGGACCGTTCACTCGATTACTACAAGAATATTTTGCGCGGCAAAGGCGCTGCCAATCTGGAGATTGAAGCCATTCACCCGGTGACCCACATGGGACTGGATTTCAGCAACCCGGCCGGCCAGCAGAAACTGGTGCTGGTGGAGGCCGAACTGTTGGACCGGAATTCCCGTCGGCATATTCCGGGCCTTTATACGCCCGGCAGCAATTCCGACAATGACGGCGCCGGCGCCATGGCGGACAAGCAGGAGCGGCTGACGGCTTTTGTCGCCCTGAACGGCGAAACACAGCAACGGCTGCAATTGCCGATCTACGCCGACGAGTCGCTGCTGACGGAAGGGGAATACCTGCTGCGGGTGACGGTGGAGGATGGGGCCGCGCAGGTATGGTCGAAAGAAATCCCGGTCACGATGGTCAAGAAGAATCTGCGGGGGATGCTGACGCTCGGCGTCGCGCTGGTTTTGTTGCTGGTGTTTCTGGTCATCGGCGGCAAACGACTGCCGGCGGTTCTGGCCGCTATGAAAACCCGTCGTCTGATCACAGTGGCGTTGTTCGGCACTTGCGCTTTCGCGGTGGTGAACGTGCCGTCGACCTTGCTGAATGATTTTTTCCATATCTTTCTGGGTCCGTTTGCTTTTGTGCTGACTGGAATGTTCAGTGGCGTGATGCTATATATGCTCACCGGCGCTTTGATCACACTGATTCCGCTGCAGGGCGTGGTGAGTCTGATGGCGGCGATCCGTTTGCTGCTCGGGATGGTGGCGTTTGGACACATGTCGCCGATTGTGTTTTTGTCGTATGGTATCAACGCATTTTTACTGGAAGGGGCGTTGGCGCTGAGCGGCTTTACATCAAGGACCCTGGCGGATGTTCCGCCGGCGGGATTTAGTCTAAGGCGTCTGGCGATTCTCGCCCTGGCCTGCGCCCTGGCGGATACGGCGGCCACCTATGTCACGCTGCAGGGGATGTCGGTGCTGTATCGGCTGTATTATGCCGATTGGTACATCTATTTAGTGATGGCGGTCAATGGCTTTTTGTACACGATGATCGGCGCGGGCTGCGGCCTGTTGCTCGGCAGCCGTCTGGCCGATGTGGGAGGTGATTGACGATGACCGGCATCGTGGAATGCGAGAATTTGTCGTTCACCTATAAAGCGCGCACTGCGCCGAGCTTGAAAAATATCAATCTGTCGATCGACAGCGGCGATTTTATTCTGCTGACCGGACCGACCGGCTGCGGCAAAAGCACGCTGCTGAAAGCGCTCAACGGTCTGATTCCGCATGAGATCGGCGGCGAATTGACCGGCGAACTCCGGATCAACGGCGTGGATTCCCGGCAGTCATCGGTGGCGGAATTGAGCCGAACCGTCGGATTGATGTTTCAGAATCCCGATGATCAGATTTTTTCGACGACCGTGGCGGACGAGGTCGGTTTCGCCTTGGAAAACATGGGGATGGAACGGGAGATGATCCGGCGGCGCGTTGCCGAGACGTTGGCCTGGGTGGGTTTGGCGGGGCGCGAGAACGGAAGCGTTTACGCCCTGTCCGGCGGAGAACGCCAGCGCCTGGCTTTGGCGGCGGTGTTGGCGGTGCGGCCGCATCTGCTGGCGTTGGACGAGCCGATCAGTCAGATGGATCCGCGCGGCGCGGTGGAATTGCTCGCAGTTTTGCAGAAGTTGAACCGGGAACAGGGAATCACCGTCATTGTGGTGGAACACCGGCTTCACGAAGTGATGCCCCTGTGCCGNNGTGCTGGTCATGGACGAAGGCGAAATGCGGTGGCAGGGAACGCGGCAGGAGGCATTCCGCGATCCCAACATCTTTTTGCGGTTGGGGTTGCGGATTCCCCAGCCGGTGCATATCTGTCATAATCTCGGCCTGACGGCGGCCGGTGCGACGGTGGAGGAGGCGGTGCGGGATATTCGCACGGCTTATCCCCATTGCGGCGATGCCATACCGGCGGTGTCCGAAAGTTTGGCGGCGGCCGTCCCGTCGAATCCGGCGGTGTCGGTTCGGAATCTGGATTTCCGCTATGCTGCGAACGGCCTCAAGATTCTGGACGGGATCAATCTGGAGGTGCCGCGGGGGCAATTCGTGGCGTTGATGGGCAACAACGGCGCCGGCAAATCGACCTTGCTGCAGCACATCTGTGGTTTGCTGAAAACCCAGTCCGGCCGGGTCGAGGTATTGGGACGGCCGGTGCGGGCGCTGGAACGGCGGGTCGGCATGGTCATGCAGAATCCGGACCTGATGCTGTTCAATTCGACTGTGGCGGAGGAAATTACGTNNTCATGGGGCCGCCGGAGCCCATGCTGGCGACGATTGGCGGACCCTGTTGGAGAAGACCGGGTTGGCGAGTCTTGAGGACCGGTTCCCCTTGGCGCTCAGCCAGGGGCAGCGGGTCCGGGTGGCGATCGCGTCGCTGTTGGCCTGCCGGCCGGAAGTGCTGTTGCTGGACGAACCGACCACCGGCCAGGACCTGGGGCATATCGACGATATCATCGCCTTGTTGCAGGAGTTTACCGGCCAGGGCGGAACCGTCATTTTCTGTACGCACGACACGGAAGTCGCCGCCCGCTACGCGGAGCGAGTGGTGGTGATGACGGCGGGAGCGGTGGTCGCCGACGCGCCGCCCCGGGAGGTCTTTTCTCGCGAGGATCTGCTGCTTCGGGCCGGATTGCGGGCGCCGGCGGCCCTGAAGGTTTCACAGAAGCTATACGGCGGTTGCGCCCTGTGCGTGGAGGAGGTGGTCCGGCATGTACAACAGGCAAGTCTGGGAAGCCACGTCGGCTGACACGCCGATCCACCGTGCCGACGTACGGACCAAGCTGCTGTTGCTGCTGGCGGTCATGTTGTTCGCCATCGGCCTGGAGGGACCACGGCCGTTGTTTTTGCTGTTTGTGCTGTCGTTGGGGCTGCATGTCCTGGCCCGTTCCTCCGTCGAACGCTGGCGGGTGCTGATCGTATTTTTGCTCGTGGGCATTTGGGGCGCCATGGTCAGTCAGGCGCTGTTTTACAATCAGGAACCTCGGACCATGATCGCCTGCCTGGTATCGCCGGCCACGCCCTGGATCGGTGAACTGACGGGAGGCGTATACGTGTACCGGGAAGGTCTCGAACATGGCGCGGTGCAGGCGCTGCGCTCCGGCATCATGCTGACCTGCGGCCTGCTGATTTGTTGGACCACCGATTCGCGGCAACTGCTGCAGTGCTTTTTGCACTGGCGGATGCCGTACGCAATCGCCTTTATGCTGATTACCAGCTTGCGGTTCTTGCCGGTGATTTTCGAGGAGACGGCGATTGTGCTGACTGCCCAGCGTCTGCGCGGCTTCGAGCCGGTTCGGACCTTTTCGCCGCTGCGCTGGATCCGTACGGCATTCCATGTGTTGTTTCCCATTCTGGCGCGGGCGTTGCGGCGGGCGGCGACACTGGCCTTGTCGGTGGAAAGCCGGGGCTTCGGCCGTAACGGACATCGGCTGGAACTGCCGTTGTGGCCGCTGGGCNNCTGCGGCTTGGCGTTCGCGGCGCTGGGGAGCGGCGCGACGCTGAAAATCCTGTATTCCCTGCAATTCAACGGCATCGCTTACTTTCCGGGGCTGCGCGGTGTATATGATTTTATGGCGGTGTGGCTGTGAGCAATTTCAAGACCAGGATTTGGACAGGATTGTTGTTCATCGCTTTTGCCTGCAGCCTGGCGGCATTGGCGCTGCACATCTTTCCGGAACTGCAACCGGCGGACAATTTGGCGGCAACAAAAAAAATCGCCAGCCGTACGGGGCGCTATGAAAAAGTGGCCGAAGTTCCCCTGGGCAAGGTGGAGATTCGCGGTTACAAACAGATGGGCTCCACACCGGGGCTGCTACGGTTATCGCCGGACGGCGCCCGGATCGTCGTGGGCACGGAGTCTGGCGAAGTTGTGCTGCTGGACACGGCCGGCAACCGACTCTGGAGCCGGAAAATCGGCATGGGAAAAATCAGCGCCCTGGAGTTTTCACGGGATAATCGCCGGATTCTGGTTGGCGAGAACAGTCAACAGGGAGCGGTGATCTGCATTGACGCCGTGAGCGGCGCCGAAATTTGGCGCAAGGCCAGCGCCGACGAACTGGGCGTGGATATTCGCCGGAAGACGTTCCCCGGCATCATGTCCATCAAGGTCGATGCCCAGGATAACGCCTACGCCGTGGCCTTGCGGTCGATCCGGCATCCGTCCGGCAAAACGGATTACTCTGCCCGGGTATATCGATTGGATCCCCAGGGAAGGGTCACGCTGTTTCCCCGTGAGCATAACATCGATGTCTGGGTGAGCTGGTGCGGTGTGACCCCGGACGGCAACACGGTCGCTTTTGCCACCTCGGATTACACGCCGGGCCCGGAGCGGCGATTCCAGGATAATTTTTATGCGTATGATACCTGGACTGGCGCTTTGCGCTGGAGCCTAAACCTGCCGACCGTGCCGCCCTATGATCGCACGAACATGCGGTTCGGGCCGGAAATTTCGGCGGATGGACAGGTTTACGGCGGCGTGTCGGCGGATGGGCGGGCCTTCCTCGTGAGCGATGCCGGGCGGTTGTTGTGGAACCGAACGTTGAGCGCTCCGCAGCTGATTCAGGGAATTTATGTGAATGCGACCGGGCTGCATGTGCGGCATGTCGGCGAATATGCGGCGTATTCCACCGGCAACACGTATAACCGGGCCAACTGGCNNAATTGCCGACGCCGGTCGAGCATCCCCAGAGCAACAGCGTCTTTTTGTTCGACCGTGGCGGAAACTTTGTGAAGCGACGCCAAATGGGGGGAATGGTGGAGGAAATGCGGGCGGTG
The DNA here is from genome assembly GCA_002329525.1 of Negativicutes bacterium UBA1444. Classification (GTDB taxonomy): domain Bacteria; phylum Bacillota; class Negativicutes; order UBA1444; family UBA1444; genus UBA1444. Next base: position 2,007 of record DCTI01000056.1, on the reverse strand, counting down.
GGGCAAAACACTCTGGTTGTTGCCGTCGACCGGAACATCCGGACCAAGGATTCCACAATCCATGGCATGATGGTNNTCCTGCCGACCGAAGGGCCTTGCGTGGCGGTGACGGCGAATTCGTCCCATATCGCGGGCATGGAAGGTCCCTTGCAGCTCGACAGCGGCGAAGTGGTCGGCCAATATCGAATCCATGTGTGGAAAAAAGTCGGCGCCCGTTAAAATCTATTTTGTGGGAGGAAAATCATGCTGCAGACGCGACGAAAACGGACACTGTTGGTGGATCGGGACAAGATCGAATGGTATCCGGCGGTTGATGCGGAACGCTGTGTCGGTTGTCGGATTTGCTTCGATTTTTGCCCCAAAAAAGTTTATGAATTGGATGCGGCGACCGGGAAGCCGGTCGTAAAGCATCCCTACGAATGCGTTGTTCTATGCGCCGGGTGCGAGCCAAAATGCCCGACAGGCGCGATCCGGTTTCCCCGGCGCGAGGATTTCGAACATTTTGTCCGGTATGAGTGAAAATAGCGGGAATGGGGAGAATGGGCATGAGCTTGTTATTCATCACTAATTTGACCCGCCAGGCCGGGATGATGCAAAAAACAAGGCAGCAACTGGCCTTGTCACCGGAGTTCCCTGTTGCCCGGGTGCTTATGGCCGATTCCCGCATGCGTGGCGATGGGGCATGGCGTCAAGAACTGGCGTCAACCCAAGCCGTCGTGATCTCCTGGATGGGAAGTTCCTCCGACAGCCAATGGGTCCAGCAGACGCTGAAGATTCTGCGGGAGCTGAAGCGGCCGCATTTGTTGCTTGGTTCCGGCGTCGACCAGTCGGATGTCTCACTGGGATTCGATGTGTCGGAGATAGAGACAGTTAATCGTTACTTGTTGTTCAGCGGCCAGCGAAATTACCGCAATCTGTGGCGATGGCTGGCGCGGCATTTTTGCGACAGTGATGAAAAATCGGGAGAACCGGNNCGGCCGAACTGCCCTGGAGTGGAATCCTAAACACGGAGGATAACCAGCGGGTTGCGACCTTGACCGAATTCGAGCGGCAAGGCGGACTGAAACCCGGCCGTCTGACAGTTGGTGTGCTGATTCCCCGCGAAGAATGGATCTGGGGTGATTTGGCGCACCAGAAGGCTTTGATTGACGCCCTGCGCCAGCGTGGTCTGAACGTGATCCCTGTATTCAGCCATTGGGCGGCTGATCCGATCCAGCACAGCACCGGTGTGGATACGGCGATTGATACTTATTTTCGGGATGAGACCGGCTGGCGGATCGATGTGCTGATTAACACGCTAAAATTCTCTCTGACGGTGGGGCGGCCGGTAGGCATCGGCTTTTTTCAGGCGTTGGACCGGCCGATCCTGCAGGCCTACAACCTGTTGCAGAACGAGAACGATTGGCGTGGCAATGTGGAAGGCATGACGCCGCTGGATCTATCGTTCAGCGTTTCGCTGCCCGAGTTCGACGGCGTGATCCACAGCGTACCGTATGCCTACAAGGAGGATCGGGGCGCGAACGATATTCATCACCTGCCTCTTGCCGAACGCGCCGGACTTTTGGCTCGCAAGGCGGAAAAGTGGGCGCTTCTGCGGCGAAAACCCAATGCGGAGAAGAAAGTCGCCATCGTGTTTCACAATTACCCACCGACCAACGCCAGCATCGGCAGCGCCGCCGGACTCGATTCGCCGGCCAGCGTGCTGGAATTGCTGCGGCGCATGGAACGGGAAGGCTATATCGTCGGCGAGTTGCCGGCGAGCAGCAAGGACCTGATGGACGCCTTGATCGCTTGCGGAACCAATGATCGGGAATTCGCCGCCGGCAAAGCCGCCGAAACTTTTCTGGGGAGTCTGACGACGGCGGAATACCAAAAATGGTTCGACCGGTTGCCGGCAAAACCGGTCCGGGAATTGACGCGGGACTGGGGAGAACCGCCGGGCGATGTGTTTGTGCAGGACGGGCGCCTGCTGATCCCGGGAATGCGGCTGGGAAACGTGGTCGTCAG
>DCTI01000055.1 GCA_002329525.1 Negativicutes bacterium UBA1444 | reverse complement strand
TCATGGGTTCGCTCCCCGTTACAGTGGCGGGACCGTGCCGGTTTCGCACCGGACTTCCCTATTAAGCCCCGAAGGGCACCTGTTTTATCAATATGCAATTTTCGTCTAATTCTACCCTCATTGTAACGCTGTGTCAAGTCACAATCGCCATTATGTAAGGCTCGTCGCTTGACAAGCGCTTGCCGTAGTGGGAATAATAATTGAGTGTATCCTAAGAGTAGAGTTCGAGGAGGGGGCTTTCCACATGTCCGATAAAACCGGATCGCATTTTACCATCGGTGAATTTGCGCAACTGTTCGGGGTTTCCAAGCAAACCCTGTTCTATTATGAGAAAAACAACATATTCGCTCCGAATTATGTTGCCGACAATGGCTACCGCTATTACTCGATCGAACAGTACTTTGTTTTTGAAATCATCATCACGTTACGCAAACTGGATGTACCATTAAAAAGAATTAAAGATTATGTCAACCACCGCAATAGTGCTGCTCTGCAAAAACTCTTCGCCGATAAAGCCCTGGAATACGAATTGCAGATTGAATTGCTTCATCGCAACCGGCAGAGCCTGTCACTCAACCTGGCCCGTCTGCAAGAAGCATCGGAAATCAAAGCCAACCAGATATCCCTTGAAAACTCCCCGACCGAGTATTATGTCGCCGCCGACTTTTCCGCCGCCGGCAATTCACTGAAAGATCAAATCCGCCTTATTGCCCGCCACAATCTCCCCTTCGCCACAAGCGAAATTTTCAACGAGTACGGCATGGGCTTTATTGTGCCGCCGGAAAACTTGCCGGGCGATTCACCGCATGCCATCACCCGGATTTTTACGCGCGTTTCCCACCTGGACGAATATCCCCAAGCGCTCACAAAACCGAAAGGCCTCTATGCCAAAATCATTACACCCGATGGCTACCATACCGGTTATCAAAACGCAATCGACAAGTTGCTTGAATTCATCCGGCGAAATGACCTGACGATTGTTGGCAACGCCTACATTGTTCCGCTGAAAAACTACTGGTCGACAAACATTGCCAATGAGTACGTGACCCAAATCGCCATCCACGTTGCCTACCAATGAAGAAGCAGCCCCGGCTTTTGCCGGGGCTGCTTCTTCATTGACGGACAGATGTTATTTATGCGTATGGCAATGACCTTCGCCCTCGGAGTCCAGGACTTGTTGGAAGATCTTATGCGCTTCTTCCGATGACTTGCCGTTTTCCAGCGCCTTTTTGGCGTGCAACACCGCCATGTTGTACTTTTTGTGGGCTTCGTCATTCACCGGATTGTCAATGTCGTACGTCATAATTTTGTTGAACATCTCGTGAATCTCTTCCGATGATTTTCCTGCGGCTTTCGCCGCTTCCACATGCTTCATCGCCATCTTGTAACGATATTCGGCGTGGGGGGTCTTGGGAAGTTCGTACTTGGGATGCGCCACGTTATCACCTCATCATAAAATTCGGCCACTTTGTTCGACCTGTGTTTAGAATAAGGTATATTCCCAGGATAGAGTCAACCCCCTTATTGCATTTTTAGCGTATTATTGATTTAATTTCCGGTTCATGCAAGCCAGCAAAACGCGTTCCCAGGCTTCGACGAAACCATTCAGGCTATGTTCTCCGATTGTTCCCGGCTCAACGTTGTACTGGCGGGAAGCCGTCGCCAACAGTCCGGCGCCCGCTTCCGCCACTTCATCCGCCGTCAGCAGTCCCCAGTTATATTGATCCAGCAAATGAACATAGAGCGACGTTCCGGTGACGATCGAATCGCTTTGCGCAAACGCCGCCAATTGTTGCAAAAAAGTCTCTTTGTCAACTTCGGCATAGCCGGCGCTTAAGTAATCTTGATAGATTCGCTCTTTCGTCACGCCAAATCGCGCCATGCGTCGAAGGACATCGTGCTGTTTTTGGGCGGTCAACCGATTTTGTTTTACCAGCGCCTCCTTAACGGCATCCTTTACCGCCAGTCCGATCAGTTCGCCCAATTTCGAGTGTTTTCCCGTATCATCCAAATATAACTCCGCCTGTGGGTTGGCGACCACAATCGTCTGATCCGTCCCCGAACCCGTTGCCAAGCCGTTCGAGTAGCGGCTGCCAACCATCAGTTCCTGCAACGCCGCCGTCTTTGCCTCGGTGCAGGTCACCAGGGCGCGCGCCAAAGTGCCCGGCGGCATGTCGACATTCATGATCAGCATGATGTTTATGGTACCGGGACGCGGCATATTCGGTTTGGCCTTCGGGTTATAATAATTCGTGGGATCGCCGACTCGTCCGGCGTTGCCTTCCACACCCGCGGTAACGATCGCTGTAACTTCCGTCCCCTGATATNNGTCCATTCGTGCGCCTGTGCCCATGCTAGACACCCGTTCCGGATTGAACCCCATGCTTTCCGCCTCTTGTCGCATTCGCACGGCATAGGCATCCACCGTCATGACCATATCAGTACAATTATGATTGAATATCCCCTGCAGGTCATTTCGCAACCCGCCGTTGATGATGGATGTGCTCAAAACCGAACGCGGCTGCTTGAATTTTATTCCAATACTGTTGTCCTGCNNCCAATATAAATGACGCTGGTCCGCCGCAAAGCCGGTAATGTGAATAAGCAAACTGAATAAGAATACCAATAGCAGCGCTACTCTCCGCATAGTTTTCCCCTCCCTCTTCGAGATCAGATATCCCCGTCAAGTTCCGCATTCCTACTCGCCTTTCCGCCGCTCGGCGGCGAAGCCGTTCAACAGATTTTCCAGCCATCGCGTAGCGCCGCGCAGCCCCATGAACGGCCAACCGTCAAGAATGATCTCGTCGTAAACCGGCAAGGCAATATTGCGGCACACCGTCCCAGTTACCCGATGCTGCCGCAGGAACGCCATTTCACTGCCGCTGCCCAGCAGCAGCCCCCCCGCCAGGTTACTTAGACACTCCTGGATTGCTTTGCTATCGCCGGTTCCGTCCAAAATCCGGTCGGCCTGTTGCGGCAGAGTGATCGCCGGCAGAGCGTCATGCGCCACGACAGTCAAGGCGCCGATGTCGGCCCATTCGCGACGCAAAGCCCGGGCCAAACCCATCGCCACCGATCCCGGCGCCGCCACCACCGCCTGCTCGAACCACAAATCACCCCAGATCCGCTCCATGTCCGCCACCGCCGTCCGGACTTCCCGGTGCCGTCGCTCCGCTTCCTGACGGAGTAAATCAGTGACCGGGCACGGACGTGATTGCAGCCGAGCCCCGATCAGATTGACCCAGGACAGGGTATCCTTAATCCCATATGGCGGCAACAAGGAAACATAGGGCATATCGTAATCCGCCTTGAGTTGGCGGGCCAACTCGCCGCCCAGTTCTTCGTGCACGACGACATTCAGTTCCGCCCGGGACAAGTCCGTCAATTCGCGTACGGTGTTGTCCGCGCCGGGACAGGTCAATGTCCGGTATCCCGCCAGCGCCAGGATCCGCTGCAGTTCCCGCCGGTCATTTTCCGCGTTGTAATAGCCAACGGACATTCCCAGCAAATTTACGCTGCCGGGTTCTATCAACGTTCGCTTGGCTAGCGGCATTTGGCTGAAATAGGCTTTGGCCGCCGCCCGATAACCGTCCCAGAACCCCCCGATCAGACCGCCGCCGTCCATGCAGATTGCCGGGCACGGCAAATCGGCCTGCCGGGCGATTCCCGCCAAGTCGTCGCCAATCAACCCGACCGAGCAGTTATTGATGATCAGAAGCACCGCCGGCACGCATTGCGTCCGAACCAGCCGCAGCGTCTCCGTCAAACAGGCTTCCGTGCCGTACACAACCGCTTCATTGTCGGCCTGTGAGCAAAAGAACCGTTCGGCCAGCGACGGACATTGCCGCTCCAAATGGCGTCGGGCATAAAAAGAACACCACAGTGGTCCGTTCACCACCACCGCAGCGTCCGGAATTCCCGCAAAGAAGCCTACCGCGCCGGTTAGCGCGCAAGCGCCGACCTGGGTGCAAGCGTTATCCCATTCCGTTTTCGGCGGCTTACCCATAAATGATCCCTCCCCGATTGCCCTGACGCCGGGCGAGTCGCGCCATCAATTCCAGAATGTTTGTCAGTCCCCGTACGCCGACCAGTGGCAGAAACGGCAAAAACAACTGCCGCAATGTCGTATCCGTCAACTCGTGCGTGCTGATCACAAAATCGACGGAGGCCATGATTTCGTCCGCCTCGTTGGACAGCAGCACCGGCGCCGTCGTTTGGCTCGGCAGGTCTTGTTGCAGTTCGGCCTGCTGCTTCGGCGTCAGGGAATCCGACAGCAACACGACAGCCGCCAGCTGGACCCCGGAGAGTTCGATCAGTTCAAACACCCAAGCCGGGTCAAACAGCAACCGCGAGCGACCGATACAAAAAGCGATTCGTTTTTGTTGCAGGCATGGCGTTAACTGCTCCAATTGCTCGTTCAGTTCCACCGTCTGCTCATGAATCGCCGTACGGGCCGCCTGCCGCTTGCCCAGCAAATCGCCCAAACTCTCCAGCCAATTTTGGGTCCGGGTCCAACACACCGGGTAATCGTGTTCCAGCCAGGGCACGCCAAAACTTTCCTGAAGCTCGCTGGCCAGTTTTTTGGTCCAGGGAAACCCTTGCGGCGTTCCGGACAGCGGAATGCTCACGGCGGATTCCGGAATGCGCTTCATCTCCCGAATGGAGGCGTAGGCGGGAAATAGGCAGAACTTTTCAAAACCAAAATATCGGCACAACCGCTGCATCTCCACCAAATCTCGGGAAGCCGGCCCGCCTCGTTCGCCCAACAGGGCAGCCTGATTGTCCTGACGAATCTTCTGGCGGGATAGCGGCTTCATAAAACGATCCGCCAGCGCCTTGGCCGCATGATAAAACCCGGCGTGAAAATCGCCGTCCAAAAAGCTGTGACAGGGAACCGCCAAAATCGGCAAGCGCCACTTTTCTTCCGCCTCTTTTGCCACCGCCTCCGTGTCGTCGCCAATGACGCCTGCCACGCAGGAGTTGGCGATCATCNNATCACATATTGCGGCCGATAAGTCGCCACGACATGATCGATGCACTGCCGCAACTGCTCGGCGCCACCGAAAATGGAGTGTTCTTCCCTAAGCCCGCTGCAGACGAGCGGTGCCTCATAACAGCCGGCGGTATAGACATCCCGTCCCATGGATCGATACTGTCCACCCAGGTCCATGTCACGGCTTACGTGGGAGCAGGCCCGCGGGCTGTGATAAATCACCGCCGCGCCTTCATTATGGCCGACGGCGCGCCAGACGCCGGTCATGCTGCAACTGTGGCTCTTGTTGCGGAGTCGGGTCGCCCGCCTACTCGATACCATAATCCAGCACCACCTTCTCCAACTCTTCGAAGGACAACGGCGTTGGGACCGTCAGGTCGGCATTGGTCAGAACAAATCCGGCCAATTGTCGGTATATGGCAGCCTGGGCTGAATCCGGCCGCCAGGCAATGACTGTCTGTTTGTGAATCTCCGCCTGATTAACGACCTTGTCCCGGGGGATAAAGGCCACTAATTTTGTATTCAAACGAACCGCAAACTCTGTCAGCAATTCCTGTTCGCGGTCGATATTTCGGCTGTTGCCGATGATGCCGCCGAGACGGACCCTGCCGCGCCCGGCGAATCGGGCTACGCCCTTGGCGATATTGTTGGCGGCATACAGCGACATCAGCTCGCCGGAGGAAACAATATAAATATCCGTCGCGTAGCCTTCGCGAATCGGCACGGCGAATCCGCCGCACACCACATCGCCCAGCACATCGTACAAAACAAACTGATCGTCACGAATGACCTCCAATTCCTTCAGTTTTTCCAGTGCCACGATGATGCCGCGGCCGGCGCAGCCGACACCCGGTTCCGGTCCGCCCGCCTCCACGCATTGTACTCCGCCGAACCCGGTGTGGACGATCTGATCGGCCGAGATCTCGTCGCCGCATTGTCGGACGGTGTCCAGCACGGTTTGAGAACAGACCCGACCGAGCAACAGCCTTGTGGAATCATTCTTAGGATCACAGCCGATCTGGCACACGGAATGCCCCTGTTCCGCCAGTGCGGCGGATACGTTGGCGGCCGTGGTCGATTTGCCGATGCCGCCTTTGCCGTAAAACGCAATTTTTTTCAAATTTCTCGATCCTTTCTCGTCTATCCTGATATTTCCAGCCGATTTCGTCGGACAATCTACGACGCCTTGCGCCAAATACCGGAATAGCGACGGAAAAATCCTTCCCGCCGCCGTTTCTTATCCGATGTTCACTTGTGATGTGCGCAGTCAAACTCGCATAGACCGTCGCTGCAAAATAACGACTCCCTCTCATCTGCGTCGTCCGGCTTGGGCTGGGGGGGATTCGCCCTGCAGCGCTTATAGCATCCCCCCGTTCCTTTCCGCTCGCGGAAAAGCTCCCAAGTTCTGCGGGTCAAATCAACGGTGAGCGCTCCCACAAACCACCAATCTCCCGCCGAATTCAGCGGTTGTATCCGACTGCGCTCCTGCTGCAGTATGATTTGGCTTCAAATTCTCCCCTATCGGCTATGCCAAGCTGATGATCCGGACTTCGGAAACGCCAAAGGCCTGCTTTAGAGAGGCAATGAAATTTCGTTCCAACAGCGACCGATGCAGTTCTTTGTCGGTGATAATTCGCAACGCTTCCCCGTCACGGCGCATACCGACCAGCGTCTCAATGTATTTCCCGAAATCTTCTTTCCCGACCAGTTCCTTCAGCGCTGCCATTCCGGGTTGCAATTCCGGTTGGGCGGACGCCAGTCGCGCGGATAACGGAGTAAATATTTCCATGTGCAAACCCGGTGAAATCATAACCACCAGATTTTCTTCGCTTCCCTCCGATTGTATGTCGCGATGCATTAACATAACTCAACCTCCTTCTGTTTTTTGGATCTGTCCCAGGCCTTTCGTCCACCGCCGGCTCCGGATGATAATCCGGCCTGATCCGATGAACATCCGGCTCGAATCCTCAAATGTCGTCCCACAAATAAAAAAGGCTTCCGCGATGCACGGAAACCCCTCTACACCCGATGTAGGCAATACACACAGGCGCAGTCCCCTCCCCATCGCTCGCAGGTAATATCGGTGACTCTCAAACAGGCAGGTCTCCTGGCTTACGGATCTTCGCTCACCCAAACCTTCCCAAGACTTCCGTCCCAGTGGCGTATCTTGAGTTCGCTCCCCGTTACAGTGGCGGGACCGCGCCGGTTTCGCACCGGTCTTCCCTATTAAGCCCCGTAGGGCACCTATCCCGATATGAAATTGTCAACCAATAACAGACAATTGTTCACCGCAATATTAGCACAAGCATAACAATGCGTCAAGCGACGGAGATTTTATTCGCTTCGTTCTTCCAGATCGCCTTCGATTGACAAGTACAACCGGCGAAGTTCATCCAAGGTTTCCGGTTTTGCCTCCCATAGGCCGCTCTGCTCGGCTTCCAGAAGTTTTTCGGTGATCCGGCGCAGCGCCCAGGGGTTGACTCCGTTCATCCATTCCTGTAGGGCGGGATCCAGCGCATATTTTGCGGCCAGCGTCTCGTACATCCAGTTTTCCATGACCAGACTGGTCGCGTCCCAATCGTAGCAATGGGCCGCCACTGCGGCTAGATCCGCCGCGCCCTTGTAGCCATGCTTTTTCATTCCTTCGATATACTTGGGGTTCATCGCTTCCGCCCGGAACACGCGCGTGAATTCCTCGGCCAGACTTCGCACCGCGACCCGCCCCCGATCCGAGCTGTCGCCGCAGTACGAGCGAGGCGCGCTGCCCCGCAGGCTGCGAACGGCCGCGACCATGCCGCCGTGGTAGGCGTTGAAATCGTCGGAAGACAGCAAATGGACTTCCCGGTTGTCTTCATTTTTTATGGTAACTTCCATCCCGGCCAGACGACGGCTGAACCGCTCCGGCAAAAACTCGCCGTTGGCTTTCGCGCCATAGGCGTAAGCGCCCCAACGCACATACACTTTGCCAAGATCGTCCACGCTTTCCCAATTTTTCGCTTCCAGCAAGGCTCCCACTCCGGCGCCGTAACTGCCGGGCGGACAGCCGAATATGCGGTAGCCGGCCTGGGCCCGGGCTTCCGGTCCGGTCATCCCGCCTTGTTCCAGTTCGACGGTTTCCGGAATGATATGTTTTCGTACGAAATTCTGTTCCGGCGGTTCCTCTTGCGCCGCCGCCAACGCGACCGCCTTGTCCATCCATTGGACGGCGAAGGGCAACGCATCCCGGAACAGTCCGCTGATGCGAGCCGTCACATCGATGCGGGGCCGTTTCAGTTCCGCCAGCGGAATAAGTTCCAGCCCGACGACCCGGCCGCTGCTCTTCTGCCAAACCAGACGAACGCCGAGAAAATAAAGGAATTGGGCGATGCACTGCCCCCGGCTGCGCATGTTGGCCCCGCTCCACAACACCATGCCGATGCTTTCCGGATAATGCCCTTCCTCCGCCACAAACCGTTCGATCAACAAATCGCCCAGTTGCTTGCCGCATTCCCAGGCTACCGGCGACG
>DCTI01000185.1 GCA_002329525.1 Negativicutes bacterium UBA1444 | reverse complement strand
GGCCAGGATGTGCCGAACGGTTTCGGCAGCCCGCCGCTCCGCCTCGCCGGTGGCGTCGATTTCCCAGTGGCGACCCGACCAAACCAGCCATTTTTTCCAGCTGCGGCAGTAACGAAGTTTTCCGGCCTGGCGCTGGGCAAACCGCTCGGCGTTGCCCAAATCGGTGAACGGAAAATCTTCCTGCGCCTGTTGGGCGGCTACCAGCCGCAGCAGTTTCTCCCGGTCACCGCCGGCGGCCAGCCAGTCGGCAACGTCGCCTTTTGCGGGCAGGTCGTCCAGTTCGATCCGGTGCACCTCGCAGCCCCGGTCCGCCAGTTTGCGGGCCACCTGCAGGGCATGGGCCCGTCCCGGCCGGTCGTTGTCGGCGAGGACGGCAATTTTGGCGCCGGCGGGAAAATGCCGGGAGCACGCGAGGGTCCATTTCCCCGCGCCGCCATGGTTGGTCGTGGCCGTCAGGCCGAGCGCGGCCAGCGCGTCGGCGTCTTTTTCGCCCTCGACCACAAAGATCGTCTCGCCCGCCGCCAAAGCGGCCAGCAGTTCCGGCAGCCGGTACGGCAGGGCTTCGCAATCGCCCAGATTCCAGAGCCAGCGGTCGGGTCGGGCTGGGTCCGGCCGCCGCAGGCGAAAACTTTTCGGGATCAGCCGCACGACCTGGTAGCGCAGGGTACCCGCTTCGTCGCGGTAATCATAGGCCGCGGCGATTCGTAACGANNCGCCGCCAGTCCCCGGCGCGGCGCCGGCGCCCGGCAGCGGCCGGCCGGTCAGCTGGGCCAGTTTTTTCAGGCCGCCGCCGAGGTTTTCCTTATGACAGAAGAAAATTCCCTTGTCGGCATTGACCGAAAACGATGGATTGCGGTCCCGACTGCCGTGCGTCGGCAGCGGACAGTGGCAGGTTCCCTCCACGCCGCGCCAGCGGATTGGCCCGCAGACCGACTCCAGCCAGACGCGCGCGTTCATTTTGCCGCCTCCGGCAGCTGGCCCAGGCAGGTCAGCACACGGACGCCGGTTTCGTACATCACGGCCAGGACATGATGGCCGTCGCCCCGACGGCGCAACAGCACCATCCCCCGAGCTTTGCCCCAATCCGCATCCCCGGTCAGTGAGTATTCACCCTGGGGCAGACTGGCCGGTTCCACCTGCCGGACATAGTCGATGACCTGCTGCAATCGCTCCAGCGGATAGAAAAACGCCAAATACTGACCGGGAAACGCGAAGTTCTTCAATGCGGAAGTGTACAACAATCCCCACAGCAGCGCTCCGCCCTCCACGAACAGATCGAGCGGCTGCCCGCCGATCAGTTCTTCACCGCCGCTCAACCACTGAAAGCGAAAAAAACTGATATAATCGAGGGAAAAACCGAAATCGCGGCTGGACAAGCGCTGGGCGGCATAAATTTCATACGGCGTGCTGTCGCGGTAGTCGGAAACCTTGCCGACCTTGCGGCCCAGGCTCTGCACCTTGGGCGGAAAGATCAGCACCCACTTTTTATAGTTGGCCAGCGTGCTCTGCGTGATGGGCGTACCCAGTTCGGCGCACTTGGCAATCACTTCATGCGGTGTCATGGCAACCTCCGTTTATTTTTTATATTAGCAAATGTTATTGTTAATATAAATCTAAACGGAAAAAATGTCAAGAACAATCGCTTGCGCTATTGGCCATTCCATTTTTTGCGCTGGGACGCGAAGATCGTGTCGGGGTCGGTTGCCAGCGCCATCGCCGCATCCATGTCGATCACGTCGAACATGCTGAGCATCTCCAGCGCCATGTCCATGGTCTGCATGCCGGCCCGGCCGCTCGTCTGCATGGTCGAGTTGATCTGGTGGGTTTTGCCGGTCCGGATCATATTGCGCACCGCCGGGTTCAGCAGCAGAATTTCGCAGGCGGCCACCCGCCCCCGGCCGCCCTTGCGGGGCAGCAGTTGCTGAGACACGATCCCCTGCAGGATCATGGACAGCTGCATGCGGATCTGCTGTTGTTGATGGGCTGGAAATACATCGATGATCCGGTCGATCGTCTGCACCGCGTCGGTCGTGTGCAACGTGGCAAAGACCAAATGGCCGGTTTCCGCGGCCTGGATAGCGGTGGTCATCGTGTCCAGATCGCGCATTTCCCCCACGACAATGACATCCGGGTCCTCGCGCAGGGCTGCCCGGAGGCCCGAGGCGAAGCTATCGACATCCACGCCGATTTCCCGCTGGCTGATCAGGCTTTTTCGCTTTTGATACAGATATTCCACCGGGTCCTCCAGGGTGATGATGGTACAGCGGCGTTCCAGGTTGATTTGATGGACCATGGAAGCGACCGTGGTCGATTTGCCGGAGCCGGTGGGACCGGTCACCAGCACCAGGCCGCGCTGGAGCCGCGACAGTTGCAGCAGGACCGGCGGCATTTCCAGTTCCAGCAGCGTGGGAACCCGTCCGGGAATGACCCGGGCGGCGATGGCCACGGAGCGGCGCTGCCGGTAGATATTGATGCGGAAACGTTCCTGCCCGGGCAGTTCGTAGGATATGTCCACGTCCCCCCGTTTCCACAGCAGGCGTTTCTGTTCCTCGGTCGCGATTTCGTCCAGCAGCGCCCGGGTATCCGCATCGGTCAACGTTTCCGGATACAGATCGGTCAATGCGCCATGCAGCCGGATGGTGACGGGATTGCCGACCAGGCAATGCAGGTCTGAAGCGTGTAGCGCCGCCGCTTCGGCTAAAAGTTCTGCCAGTTTCTTTTGTATCATCGCTTACTGTCCCTTTCCAGATCACTTCCGCCGCTTGTACACCGACAGGATTAAACCTTGTTCCACCAGTTCGTACTGGTCCTGCACCGTCGCAAACACCTTCTGCATCTGCTGCATCTGGGCAACGTGGTATCGGGAAAGCGGGTTAAGGCCTGACCACGGCGAAAAGCGGTGTACCATATCGACGGCAAAATCCCGGCGGATATCCGTGTCCACGAACAGGTACTCCGGGCGATCCGTCAGCAGCCGCTCCACGCACAGCGCCGTTTCCCGCGGCGAGATCAGAAATTTGCTCATTTCAAAATACGGCATGGCACTGTAGCGTCCGGCCAGAAACGGCAGGAAATTATCGTACTTGGAGATAATATGGATTTTGGGATCCTGCGAATACTTTTGAATCAGCACAACGCCATTTTGGAAGTAGCGTGAATCCATGGTCGATGTAAACTTGGCCCGGTCCAGGTCCCATTCATAGACCTGATGGCTGCCCATGAGCCCCAGATATTCTTCGCGGGTCCGCTCCTGGTCCCAGCCACCCGTCAACAGTACACCCAAGCCGACGATTACCAACATAACGGCCATCTGTTTGTGAAACAGGCAAAACACCGGCACTTTCTCCGCCAAATACCGGAGGAATGCCAATGCCGTCAACACGTACAATGGCCCGGGAACCAACAGATAGGTCGCCGAACCGTTCCAGAGCGAGTAGGTCATGACTGCCGCCGTATACAATAGCAGAAACAAACATAAATAGGCCATTGGCCGCCGCGGATCGAACAGCCGCGCCAATAGAGTCGCGCCGGCGGCGAAAATGATCAGAATCAGCGGCCCCCTCCAAAGTCCAATCGGCAGTGTAGCAGAACCCGCCAGATAATAAGCTGAAAGCGGATCATTTCCGCCTCGCAGCCAATGCACTAAGAGCAATCCGCCAATCAAACCGACTCCCAGCAAGAAATCGCCGGACTTCCCATGCAGGGCGCCACGATGCCACCTTTGCACGCCCAAACAGACACCGGCGGCGCCCAGCGCCATCAGGCCGAACTGCCAGTTGTTCAGGATCGCCAGCCAGATACTGGCAATCACCAGTAGCAGATGCCGTGGCCGCGGCTGTTGCCAGTATAGCCATAAGCCGGCGAGCAACGGCAATTCCGCGATGCGGCGGATCGGATTGATGCCCGGCGGTTGCAACAGCCATTGATAATCGATGAAGCTTAACAGCCCGACAGCCAGCATCGCCCCGGCGGCCAGATAGTCCCGCCGCCGGAAGATCAGCCACAGCAGGCCGAAATATAACAGGTAGTACAGATAATAGTAGGAATACCAAACCCGGAAATAATTGTGGAGATTGATGCCGCCCAAAACCTGCATCAACCCGTGGGTCAGCCAGAGATTGAGCCAACCGTACTGGGCGAAGATCTCTGACCGAGGTTTGCCGAGATCATACTCGTTCAACGGATTCAGCATAAACCCATGATGATGAATGACCCCGTTGCCGCCATACTGAAAACCCAAGATATGTCGGTTAACTCGAAAAAATTGCTTTTCTTCCTTACTAAGAACCTTGTCTCGCAGGCGCTGCGAGTAACTGCTGACCGAAGCAAACCAGGCATCCAGTTTTTGTTGTTCGAGTTCATCGGTCTGAAGGCTGCGCAGTCGGAGCCACTGTTCCGTTGTTATCGCGTCCACAGCGCATAATCGCTGTTGTTGCGCATCATACAATAAACTGGTTTTGTTGGCGTCTTCCTGCAAAAATGTTTTCAATCCTGGCGCCGGCGGCGTAATGACGCAGACTTCGTTGCTGATCGGCGGCATGCCGCCGTGATCGCGGTCGGGCAGATAGCGCCGCGCCGGTCCCAGCAGCCCATGTTGATCCAAAAAGCGCTGATTGAGAATCGCTTGGTCGGAATCAAAAAAGAAGGTTATCGTCGGAATCTCCAGATACTCGTTCAACATCTGCAGTCGCTGCAGCGCAAACGGAGAAACCAGCCACAGCAGCTGACCCACGGCCACCAAAAACAACAACAAATAAACCCTGCCGGTATTGGCCGGGTTCCATTGCCGCCGCCAATCGATCGCCCGGCAGCGCCGCAACAACGCCGGTCCATAGAACGGTCCTGCGGAAGACAGCAACCAAAGGGCACCAGCAGCCACCAAGTACAACCAGTCCAGGCCCGTTAACGGTTTGGTCGGTCGCCACTGCAACAGCCAGCCGTTATAAAGGCCAACCAGCAACAGCCAAATAATCTCGAACTGTGATCGCACTTCTTCGCGTTCCTTCTGGGAACGCAACCAAACATAGCACCCGACAAAATACACCGACAGGATCAACACGCCGCCGACATGCAGGATCATATCCAGCGCCTTGGCCCGATTTAAGTAGATATACTCATAAGTGCCTAAATTGGTTGCCAGGAAAGGAAGATCCACACCCCACAGTTGCAGAGATATCTGAAACATGGCAATCAGACCGATGGCGCTCAACAAAAAATGCGTTGCCTGGAACAAGCGCGTTCCTCCACCCAATCATAAGAACGGGGCGGTAGTTACCGCCCCNNATACTTTGTTTCTGGACACTTAGTCCTCTATTAGTACTTCTCGACCGTTGATCCATCAAGGACTGCCCGTCCGCCGCTGAAACCATAAGTGGCGGAAGTATTGTTTTTTTCAGATACATTTGGTGTGGAAAAAGTCCCCACCGGCGGCTTCGCTTCTCCTCCGAGTAGATTGGCATTGACCAAGGTAGTCAAATCGGCCGGATAGCCGCCAGCCGACGCATAATAAATCATGCTCGCGCTGTCGATTGTTCGCAAGTCGGCCATGATCTTGGCGCCGCGTGCTGAATTGGTAGCCGATGAGAATTTAGGAATCGCGATGGCTGACAGGATACCGATGATGGAAATGACGACGAGCAGTTCCACGAGGGTGAAGCCCTTCCGGTTAGACAGGCGTTTTCTAAACAACTGAAGCATTTTTTCCCCTACTTTCTTAATTTTTCTTTGGAATTTCTTTGTCGAGTACTGATTTTACAGGGATTTCACAGTATTTGATAAAAATAATTACCTACATACCGCATTTTATTCTCTTGGTTCAACCTTGTCAATATCCCGTTGGGATAATAGATCAAATTTTACTGAAAAATCGATCAACCTGACAAAGACCATTATCACTGGTTGATAATACTATCGGCAAAAATGGCCGGTTGGTTAAATTATCCCGCTAGTTCACATCACCCGGTTCAGGTTCGTGATCACATCGAACATCGGCAGCATGATGGCAATAATGATCGCGCCGATCGTCAGGCCCAGAAAGCCGAGCAGGAACGGTTCCAGCAGGCTGCTGAGCCGAGTGACGATGTCTTCGGCGTCCTCTTCGTAAAAGTCGGCCACCTTGTCCAGCATCTTGTCCAGCTCGCCGGCTTCCTCGCCGACCGACACCATCTGCACCACCATCGGCGGGAAAATTTTNNTCCCAGGCGGGAGGACAGGTCCGCCCCTTCAATGAGGCTTTCCCGCGAGTCCGACAGCGCCGCGGCGATGATCACATTGCCGGTGGCGTTCTTCACCACTTCCAGCGCCGCCAGGAGCGGCACGCCGCCGCGGATCAGGCTGGCCAGCGTCCGGGTGAACCGGGCCACGGCGATTTTGCGAGTCAGCAGGCCGAAGACCGGCATCCGCAGCACAAATCGGTCCCAGGCCGCCCTCGGTCCTGGGAACTGCAATGCATACCGGATTCCCCAAGCCGCCGCAATCACAAATGCCAACAGCGGCAACCAGTGCCGGGTCAAAAAGCCGCTCACCGCGACCAGCCAGCGGGTGAGCAGCGGCAGCTCCACGTTCATAGTCTGAAAGATGCCAATGAAGGTCGGCAGCACGAACGTCAGCACGAAGATGACCACCGCCACCGCCATCGTCATCACGACGATCGGATAGGTCATGGCCGCCTTGACCTTTTCGTTCAGGCGGTGCTCCTTTTCGAAATGGATCGCCAGCCGCTGCATGACGACTTCCAGCACGCCGCCCAGCTCGCCGG
>DCTI01000025.1:3942-4170 GCA_002329525.1 Negativicutes bacterium UBA1444 | reverse complement strand
CGCTGTTTGCGCGGCGCTCATCACGACGCGTTCCGGCCGGAAGCCGAACCGGATGCCGTCTTGATCATAATTTAGTATATTCATGGGCGGGGTGCCAATGAACTGCGACGTAAACAAATTGTTGGGGTCGTGATAAATGACTTCCGGCGCCGCTTCCTGCTGAATCACGCCTTTGTTCATCAGCACGATGGTATCCGCCATGGACATGGCCTCGACCTGGTCGTGCGT
>DCTI01000025.1:1512-3905 GCA_002329525.1 Negativicutes bacterium UBA1444 | reverse complement strand
ACCATGGCCCGCGCCAGGGCCACGCGCTGCCGCTGTCCGCCCGACAAAGTGGACGGCTTGCGGTCCAGATATTCCTCGAGACCGACGACGGCGCAAATTTCCGCGATCAACCGGTTTCGCTCGGCTTTCTCGACTTTGTTGTTTTTCAGCCCGAACTCGATGTTCTCGCGCACCGTCATGGTCGGGTAAATGGCATAGTTTTGAAACACCATGGCCACTTCCCGCTTGCCGGGCGCAATATTCGTCATGTCTTTTCCGTCGATTAAAACCTGCCCCGACGTTTGCGGTCCAATCCCGGCAATCATCCGCAGCAGGGTTGTCTTGCCACAGCCGGACGGTCCAACCAAAACCGTAAACTTGCCGTCGGCGATCTTGAGGTTGAGGTCCGCGATCACGGTTGTCTTGTCAAATTGTTTTGTCACATTGATGAATTCAATGGTCGCCATCTTGCTTGTTGCCCCTCCCGGTCAAATGTTCTTGCGCCGTTATTCCGCCGAATCATGAAGGCGGATCAGTTCTTTGGCCAATCCTTCATCGGTAATCAATACGTTGGCATAGCCGCCCTTCAAGGCGGCATACGTGCATTTCGCCTTGAACAGGCCGCCGGATACCGCAATGCTGTATTTTTTGTTCTTCAGTTCGTCCAGGTCGATGCCGATCGTTCGTTGATTCACTCCTTCGTCGCAGATCCGGCCGTTGATGTCGATGATCCGCGAACACATATCGCCCACGGCGCCTTTTCCCAACAGCTCATCCACTTTTTCGCGCGAAATGTAGCCGGCGCCGGCCAGAGTCTTGTCATGACCGAACACACCGACCGAGAATAGGCCGATATTCACTTTTTTCCCCATCTCCAGGATTTCGCTGATATTTTTGTCCCGGACAATGGCTTCCTTCAACCCGATACTGTCTACAAGCGCCGGCAGAGGCAACAAATACGGAGTTCCTTTATAGGCATCCGCAAATCGTTTGGGAATTTCGCTGGCATAGATGTATTTGTCCGCCAAACTCACGCCGCCGCACATCTGCACCACCGAAATGTTGGTGAATTCCTCCACCACCCGGAGATGCAGTGAACAAACGTATAAGGTATTTCCCCAGCTCACACCGATGATGTCATTTTCCCGCACGATCGTATTCAAAAACCGCGAAGTGGCATGCGCGATCTTGACCAGCAACGTCTCGTAATCTTCCGCGAAGGGCACGGCGATCACTTTCTGCAAGCCGAACCGCGTCCGGACTGCCTGTTCCACTGGCGACTCGGCCGCATTGGGATCGTTGATCTTGATTTCCACAATGCCGCATTCCCGGGCTTCATTAATTAGCTTCGAAACATAGGGCCGGGAAAAGCCGATTTCTTCGGCGATATGCTGTTGGCTCCAGTTGTGTTCGTAATACATCCGCGCCACTTGCACGAGCAGGTTTGTCTTTAAAATATCAGCCATAACCATCCCTTTGCCCAACGTTTCGTCGTATTTACATTTGTTCATCATTCAGTATCATTTGCTATATCATTTCCACGTGCTTTTCACTTTTCCTTCTATCGGCCAATTTTTTTTTAGTTTCGCTCGAGTACCGGCAAATGCAAATCCAGCAACCGGATTTCACCGGACCCTCCA
The DNA here is from genome assembly GCA_002329525.1 of Negativicutes bacterium UBA1444. Taxonomy (GTDB): domain Bacteria; phylum Bacillota; class Negativicutes; order UBA1444; family UBA1444; genus UBA1444. Next base: position 2,286 of record DCTI01000025.1, on the reverse strand, counting down.
GTGCGTATCCGGGAATCAAAAAAGCAACGGGAACTTCCATCTGATCAGAAGTTCCGTTGCCTGCATTTTTCTTGTACGCCCCAACAATTGCCTGTATAGTATTGGCGATGATTTATTCCTTTTGGTCACCCATATACGCCAGAAAGGCTTTCGCCAGCTGTGGATCGAATTGAGTGCCCTGCCCCGCCGCGATTTCCGCCAGGGCGGCATTTTTGCCGACAACCGCTTTATACGGGCGGTCATGGGTCATTGCGTCATAAGCGTCCACGATGCCGAACAGCCGCGCCCAAAACGGAATCTCGTCCGCCGTCAGGCCGCAGGGATAGCCGGTTCCGTCCCAGCGTTCGTGAAGTGCCAGGATTGTGTCGGCAAGGACAGGTTCGCCAATGGACTGCGCCATGCGGAACCCGATTTCGCTGTGCGTCTTAACGACTTCCCATTCGCCGGCCGTCAAGGACCGGGGAAGGGAAATGATCTCGGCGGGAATGGCGGTCATGCCAATGTCGTGCAGCTGGGTCAACTGTTGTAACATTCCTTGTTCGGCGGCGGAGAAAGGGATGCCGAGGAAACTGATGAAAGCCAGCGCCAGTTTCTTTACCCGTTCCTGGTGGCCGACGCTGCCGCTGCCGCGTTCCGCCAACAGTTTCTTTAATCGGGCGATTATGGCGGCGCGCATGACCTTACTGCGGATCAGCTTGTCATTGTACATCCGGTGTTCGGCAGTACGCATCAATTCCAGGATGCGAGGAACTCCTAGATTCTGCGTTTCAGCGC
>DCTI01000025.1:0-1488 GCA_002329525.1 Negativicutes bacterium UBA1444 | reverse complement strand
CCCGCCGGCATTCATTCGCATCGGTATTCGGCATCAAAACCACGAACTCATCGCCGCCCCACCGGGCTACAATATCCTGGGAACGGCAGGCGGCTTTCAACGCCTCGGACATCGCCGACAAAAACAAATCGCCTTGTTGGTGTCCGAACACGTCATTGACCAATTTGAGGCCGTTCATATCGGCCATAATTACGCTAAACGGCAACAATCCCGGTTTTTCCAGCCCGGACAGATTGGCTTCGACNNGCGGTCAATTTATCATGATCGTTCAGAAATTGGATTTGATCCATCGCCCGCAATTTTTCCGTGATGTCGGTCAAAATCATCATGACGAGGAACGGCGCGCCGCCGGCCGTGGATGAAGCAATCGCCTTGCTTTCCACGCCGATCGTCTTATCGCCAATTTGAAATTCCACCGGCAGTTGGGCAAGTTTAGCCGGCGCTTCGCCGACGGAGCCGTCGAATAGCTGACGCAGTTTCTGTTGCAGCGCGATCTGCAGCGATTCGTTTTCCCGGCCAAGCAGGTGAACGATGGAAACGCCGGCGATCTTTTCGCCGAACATCTTCGTGCAGGCGGCGCTGTACTGGCGGTCAACCTTCAAATCGTCGCCAAAGGTCAAAAATCCCTGGTTCGCGTTATCCAACAACAGCTGAATGTCATTTTGCTGCCGCTGCAACATTTTACCCTGGCTGTCGCTGATGTGGAAGATTTTCCTGGTCACCGTCAGCAATTTTTGATACTGGGTCGTCAATAGCCCATAACGAGACAAAAGCTCGTTTCCGGCGTAACTGGACTCGGCCAGATCGGCCAGCGCCCCGTCCAGAATCGTCTGTTCCGTTTCAAACAAATGGTCTTCCGCCATTTACTGATCGCTCCCGTCTCTAACTTACTGTGAAGCCTACAATCGTAATGTCGTCCCGTTGCGCTTCGCCGTGCATGTATTCCCGCAACGCCGCCGCAAATGCCGTTTCCTGATCCGCCAGGCTGATTCCGTCCTGGCGGGCGATTACTTCGGACAGTCGGTTGCGGCCGAACGGCAAGTCTTTCTCGCCGCCGTTTTGATCGAGATAGCCGTCCGTGGTCATATAAAACCGGTCTCCGGGCCGAATCGCCCACTCGTGGGTGTCAAACGCCAGAGTGTCGGCGGATTGGCGATAGCCAACACTTTTGTTGTCAGCCTTGATCCGTGTTACCGCGTCTTCGCGGCCGATGTACAGGGAAATCCTGGCCCCGGCAAAAATCAGCCGCTGGTTCCGGTCAATGCGGCAAATCCCGATATCCAGACCGTCGTCGGTCATTTCGCCGGAATCGTTCCGGTGCAACGCCGCCTTAATCTGATGATTCAATTCCGCCAGAATCTCCGCCGGTTCGGTATGGTTTTGATCCACAATGTGATGCAGGGCCAGATTCACCGCCATCGTCATCAGTGCGCCCGGCACGCCATGTCCGGTGCAATCCGCCACGGCAAACAATACCCGGTCGTCATC
>DCTI01000177.1:7692-7893 GCA_002329525.1 Negativicutes bacterium UBA1444 | reverse complement strand
AAATCAAAGAATGGCTGTCGCTGCATTTTTCGATTACGCCGCAGATTGTGTTTACCGGGGTGACCCAAGCCACGGCTGAAATGTGCGCGCAGGATGCGCAGCAGGCGGAACAGCGTCAGATCGAGAAGCTGCAGCAGCAGAAAAAAGCGCAGCAGGCGCAGGAGGACGCGCCGCGTACAGCGCCGCCGCCGGACAATCTGC
>DCTI01000177.1:7453-7655 GCA_002329525.1 Negativicutes bacterium UBA1444 | reverse complement strand
CTGGGGCGATGTGTTCAAGACCGACGCCATCAAGACCCGCAGCGGCGGCCGGTATATTGTGACGATGTATATCACCGATTATACCGGTTCTTACATATTGAAAAGCTTTGTGACCGATGGCGAATATAAAACGCTGGCGCAAATCAAGCCGGGCGCGACGCTGCTGGTGCGGGGCGATATCAACAACGACCGGTTTGAAAAC
>DCTI01000177.1:0-7442 GCA_002329525.1 Negativicutes bacterium UBA1444 | reverse complement strand
CCCGGAAAAGCGGGTGGAGCTGCATCTGCATACCAACATGTCCGCGATGGATGGAATGACGCCGGCGGAGGAACTGGTGGAAACCGCTTATCGCTGGGGGCATAAGGCGGTGGCGATCACCGATCACGGGGTGGTGCAGGCGTTTCCCAATGCGATGAATGCGGTGGAGAAGATCCGCGCAGAGGGTGGAGATTTTAAGATTCTATATGGTGTGGAGGCTTATTTTATCAACGATCTGGTCAAGGCTGTGACCGGAAACGCCGCCACGCCGTTTTCGGGCAGCTTTGTGGCGTTTGACGTGGAAACGGTGTTTCTGTATCCGTGGGCGGTTGTATTTCGCACAATGGAAGCCTCAGCCTTTATCGCAATGTTTGTATTCATGGCGATATTGTTGCTGGGGCTTTGGTATGCCTGGAAGAAGGGGGCGCTGGAATGGAAGTAAATACGGAAAAACAGTCGCAGCAAGATCTGCCGGCACTGAGCCCGCTGGCGCAACTGCTGGGAACGGACAGTGTAATTCTCACGACGGTGGAACAAGTGCTGGGGTGGGCGCAGACCCATTCATTCTGGCCGTTGACCTCCGGCCTTGCCTGCTGTGCATTGGAAATGATGGCCACGGGCGCGGGGCGCTTCGATTTGGCCCGGTTCGGTTACGAAGTTTTTCGGCCCTCGCCCCGGCATGCGGACGTTTTGATCGTGGCCGGAACGCTGACCTGGAAAATGGCGCCGCCATTGGTGCGCTTGTATGAACAGATGCCCGAAAACAAATGGGTGATTGCCATGGGAAGTTGCGCGATTGGCGGCGGGCCGTTCGTCGACTCCTATTCGGTGGTTCCCGGCGTCGACAAACTGTTGCCGGTCGACGTATATATTCCCGGTTGTCCACCCCGACCGGAAGCCCTGATTCACGGCATGCTGACGCTGAAGGAAAAAGTGATGGCGGCGAAAAAACGGGGGGGCAAACCATGAACGAAGAACGAATAGTGAACGGCGAGCTGACCAGCTCACCCGGAACGTTGCTGCAGGATATGCGGACCTTGCGCGATCAGGCTGAGTTTGCATTCAACCGGCTCTTGGATGTGACGGCTGTCGATCGCGGCGACGCTTTTGAAGTGCTTTACCGCCTGAATTCCTGGACAATGGATCGCGATCTCGTGGTTCGGGTGACGTTGCCGGCGGCGGAACCCCGTCTGCCCAGCGTGGCCGGACTGTGGGAGACGGCGTTGTTCGGCGAACGCGAAGTGCAGGATATGTTTGGGATCGAATTCACGGGACATCCCGACCCGCGCCCGCTGTTGGCGCCGGAAGAGGGGTTCGGCTTCTTTCCGCTGCGTAAAAGTTATCAGTTGCCCGGCCGGCCGGGCCAGTCGGACGGGAGGTGAGGGCAGTGGGAAACACTCGTTGGGAACATCAGGGAACCACTCCGGAAGGAACGGAATTATACTGTCTGAATATGGGGCCGCAACATCCGAGCACGCACGGCGTACTGCGGGTTATCCTCGAACTGGACGGGGAAACGGTCGTCAAAGCGACGCCGGTGCTTGGCTATTTGCACCGCGGCATTGAAAAACTGGCGGAAAGCCGGACCTACCCCCAATTCATTCCCTATACCGACCGGTTGGACTATGTGTCGTCCATGTCTAACAACCTGGCGTACTGCCAGACAGTCGAAAAGCTGATGCAGATCGAAGTGCCGGAACGGGCCGAATATATTCGCGTCATCATGGCGGAATTGAACCGGATCGCCAGCCATCTGCTGTTCATTGGTTCCGCGACGTTGGACTTGGGTGGCATGACCGGCATGCTGTACACATTCCGCGATCGGGAATNNCTGGATATGTTTAATCTGGCGGCCGGGTCCCGGCTGACCTATTCCTACGTTCGGATCGGCGGCGTGATGAACGATCTGTCGCCGGAGTTTCTGGAACTGTTGCGGAAATATCTGGCGGAATTGCCGGGGATGCTGCAGGAGTACGACGAATTGATCAACGGCAATGAAATCTTTCAGGCCCGTTTAAAAAACGTGTCGGCGGTGCCGGCCGAGCGTCTGATTTCCCTGGGCGTAACCGGACCCGTGCTGCGGGCCGCCGGCGTGAAGGCCGACCTACGCAAGACCCGTCCCTATGGGATTTATGACCGGTTCCAGTTCGATATCCCGACTGGAACGATCGGCGACAACTGGGAACGATATCTGATGCGTGTTCTGGAAATCAGTGAAAGCGCCAAAATCATCACCCAGGCGCTGGCAGGGTTGCCGGACGGTCCGATCATGGCGAAGATCCCCAAAGTCATCAAGCCGCCAGCCGGCGAAGTTTACCATGCCAACGAATCACCGCGCGGCGAGCTGGGCTTCTATATCGTCAGCGACGGCTCCACCANNATCCGTCGGCCGACTTTTTACAATCTCGGCAGTGTGACGGAATTGTGCCGCGGGATAAAGATCGCCGACATGCCGGCCGTGCTGGCGGTGCTCGATCCCTGCATGGGCGAGGCGGACGCTTAGGAAAGGGGGAACAGTGATGCAACAATCAACGAATATCTGGTTTGAACTGGGGCAGTTGTTAAAGCAGCTGGTCCTGGAATTGACGGGGATGCCGTGGCTGGCCAGCCTGGCCCAGACCCTGCTGGGCATCGTGGGCATTTTTGCCGTTGTCATGTTGGCGGCGTTGATCCTCGTATATCTGGAACGAAAAGTCTGCGCCTGGATGCAGATGCGCGTCGGCCCGAACCGTTTAGGACCATTCGGTATCTTCCAGTCGGTTGCCGACGCCCTCAAACTGCTGACCAAGGAAGATATCCGGCCAGCTCAGGTTTCCGGCAAGATGTGGGCCTTGGCGCCGGTGCTGATGTTCATGGTGGTCATTATTACGTATGCGGTGATTCCGTTTGATGCCGGCGTCATTTTTGCGGATCTCAACATCGGCATTTTCTTCTTCGTGGCGGTCAGCGCCCAGACGACTCTGCCGCTGTTGATGGCCGGCTGGTCTTCCAACAACAAGTATTCCCTGGTTGGCGGCATGCGGACGGTCGCCCAGATGATTTCCTATGAAATCCCCCTGGTCTTTTCCATCCTGGGAGTGGTCATGATTACCGGATCGATGAAAATGAGCGATATCGTGAAGGCCCAGGAAAGCATCTGGTTCATCGTGACCCAGCCGGTGGCGTTCGTGGTCTTTGTGATTGCGGCGACCGCCGAATGCAACCGGGCGCCGTTCGACCTCGTGGAAGCGGAGTCGGAGCTGGTGGCTGGGCCGTTTGTTGAATACAGCGGTATGCGGTTTGCTTACTTCTTTCTGGCTGAATATGCTTCGCTGGTGGCATCATCCTGCATTGCGGCGACTCTGTTCCTCGGCGGTTGGCACGGGCCGTGGCTGCCGGGCTGGATCTGGTTTTTCCTCAAGGTATCGGCCATGATCTTTTTGTTCATGTGGTTCCGCTGGACATTCCCCCGGATCCGGGTTGACCAGCTGATGGCCTTCGGTTGGAAATTCCTGCTGCCGTTGTCGGTAGCCAATATTATCGTCACCGGCGTCGGTCTGTGGCTGTTTTTCCCGTTGAGCTGAAGAGGGGTGAAATGATGTTTGGCATTGGATTGCTTAAAGGAATGAGGGTTACGCTGCGGCGCTGTTTCTCCAAANNACCGAACACGGTGCAGTATCCCGAGGAACGGTTGCCGGTGGGACCGATGTTCCGCGGCGGGACCATTGATCTGAATCTCGACAAATGCATTGCCTGTGGCCTGTGCGCTCTGGCCTGCCCCAATCAGGCCATCGAACTGGCCACCGAGAAAAATGAAAGCGGCAAAAAGGTGATGGCAAAGTATCGTCATCATATTCCCGTATGCCTGTATTGCAACTACTGCATTGAAGCCTGCCCGGTCCAGGCGATTCACTGGACCGCCAATTATGAAATCAGTTCCCTGCGTCATGAGGATCTTATTGTCGACTGCATGGCCGGACATGGGGGTGAGCGGGCATGAACGGAGGAGTGGCACATACCCTGGCTTTTTATTTTCTGGCCGGGGTCACCTTGGCGGCGGCTGCTGGCGTGGTGTTCAAACGTAACCTGGTGCACAGTGCGTTCCTGCTTTCGGTGACATTTCTCGGCGTGGCCGGCCTGTATATGACGCTGGAGGCGGAGTTTCTCGCGGCGGTGCAGGCGTTGGTGTACAGCGGTGCTGTCGCCATTCTGGTCGTCATCGGCGTGATGCTGACGCAACGTTCGGATATGGGCCAGTCCAACCCGCCCAACGCGATGATTGCCGTCGGTGGCTTGGCATCGTTGGCCATTGTCGGCGTGATTGTCTGGGCGGTGCTCGGTACAGACTGGAAAACCGGCGGCGGCAAGGTTGTGACCGTTGCCGATATCGGCCGTCGTTTTTTGACGGATTTCGCTCCGCCGTTCGAAGCGGTCGCGCTGTTGCTGCTGGCGGCGCTGATCGGCGCAGTGGTTTTGTTTAAGGGAGGTAAGGCGCAATCATGATCGGACTTGCCCATTATCTACTAATCGGCGCGGTCCTGTTCGGTCTGGGGTTATTCGGCCTGCTGACCAAGCGGAACCTGATCGCTTTGTTGATGTCCATTGAGCTGATGTTGAATTCGGTCAACATCAATCTGGTGGCTTTTTCCCGGTTTACAGCCATTGATGCCGCGTCCGGACAGGTTTTCTCCCTGTTCATCATCGCCGTGGCCGCCGCCGAGGTGGCGGTGGGGCTGGCATTGGCGTACGCCATTCATCGGGGCCGCAGCACGGTTTCGGTGGATGAGATCGACTGGCTGAAATGGTAGGAAGAGGGGGTGACAAACATGTGGGTTGATTTTTCCCTGACGCATGCCTGGCTGATTCCACTATTGCCGGCGCTGGCGTTTGTTGTGATTTCGTTTTTGCTGCTGCGTTCGCCCTGGTTGGCGTCCCGTCTGGCCATCCTGGCCATGGCTTCGTCCTTCGTGTTGGCGGTCGGTGCGGGTTATGCCGTTCTGACCCGGGGGATCACGGTGGAAGCGCCGTTTGTGATGAAAACGGTCTGGTTGTCCATTCCGGGTCTGAAAGTCGACATGGGTGTTCTGATTGATCCGATTGCGGCGACTCTGTTGTTCGTGGTGACTCTGATCACCCTGCTGGTTTTGATCTATTCCACCGGGTATATGGCCGGCGATCCCGGCTACTGCCGCTTCTTCGCCTTCATCTCGCTGTTTGCGGCGTCGATGCTGGGCCTGGTTATTGCGACCAACTTCCTGCAAATGTTTATTTTCTGGGAATTGGTCGGCCTGTGTTCCTATCTGTTGATCGGTTTTTATTTCTTCAAAATATCGGCGCGCGAAGCCGGGAAAAAGGCCTTTATGACGACCCGGATCGGTGATTTCGGCCTGCTTCTGGGCATCCTTCTGCTGCAGATCACGTTCCGGACGCTGGACTTTGCCGAACTCGGCGTGAAGGTCCCTGCCTATGTCGCGGAATACGGGGCCGAAACCATGACGTTCATTGCGATTCTGCTCTTTATCGGGCCAGTGGCCAAGTCCGGCCAGTTTCCCCTGCATGTGTGGCTGCCGGATGCCATGGAAGGCCCCACACCGGTCAGCGCGCTGATCCATGCGGCTACTATGGTAGCGGCCGGTGTATATTTGATAGCGCGGGCTTACTTTATTTTCAGCACTACTCCGGAAGCCATGATGGTGATTGCAGTGGTAGGCGGATTTACTGCTCTGTTCGCAGCCACAATTGCCCTGGTGCAGAACGACATCAAGCGGATTTTAGCCTATTCTACCTTAAGCCAGCTGGGCTATATGGTAATGGCGATGGGAATTGGGGCCATGACCGCGGGAATGTTCCACTTGATGACTCATGCTTTCTTTAAGGCCCTGCTCTTCCTGGCCGCCGGCAGTGTTATCCACGCGATGGCCAACGAACAGGATATCTGGAAGATGGGTCGCTTGAAGGATAAAATGCCGGTTACTACCTGGACTTTTGTGATTGGAGCTCTGGCTCTGGCTGGTATTCCGCCCCTGTCCGGGTTCTGGAGCAAGGATGAAATACTCTTGGGGGCCTTTGCCAGCGGGCATATGGGTCTTTACCTGCTGGGAACCCTGGTAGCATTTCTGACCGCTTTCTATATGTTCCGGCTCATTTTTGTAGCCTACTTTGGCAGCAATAAAGGTGGGGAACACGCCCATGAGTCACCGTTGGTAATGACGGTTCCGCTGGTAATCCTGGCAGTCCTGGCAGTGGTGGCAGGATTTGTAGGTTCCCCGCTGATGGATTATGCTTTTGCCCATTATGTAACGTATCCTGGTGCCGTTCATCATGATCCCAATATCATGGTTATGGTAATTTCCGCTCTAGTAGCTATAGCCGGTATAATTCTGGCCTGGGCTATTTACCAGAAGGAATTGATCAGCCACCTGGCTTTGCGGGAAAAATTCCAGGGCATTTATACCCTGCTTTACAATAAATACTACATTGATGAAATCTATCACTGGCTGGGCCAGAGATTCATTGACGGAACCGCCAGGGTATTGTTCTGGTTCGATATTTATGTGGTAAACGGTCTGGTCAATGGTATCGCTGCCCTGACCGGCGGAGCCGGCAAAGTGCTGCGCTATACGGAAACCGGTCAGGTGCAGACTTACGCAGGGTATATGTTGGTTGGAGTCATCGTTATCGTAGGGCTGGTTTTGATTGCCGGCTTTGCGATGCTGATATAAGGGGGTGGAAGTATTGAGCAACTGGCCGATCTTATCAATTACTTTATTTGCACCGGTGTTGGGAGCCATACTGATAATGCTTCTTCCCCGGAACAGTGAAAAGACCATCAAAATAACAGCAGCAATATTTACGTTGGTCAGCTTGGTTCTGTCCATCTGGGTGTGGATTGCATATGACCGCAGCCAGGGCGGGATGCAGTTTGTTCAGCAAATCCCCTGGGTGGCTGATCTGGGTGTAACCTTCGCCCTGGGAGTGGATGGAATCAGTATTCCTATGCTCCTGCTTACTAACCTGATTGGTTTTAGTGCCGTCTATGCTTCCTGGAAAGTAGCTGATCGGGTTAAGGAGTTCTTCAGCCTGTTATTAATTTTGATTACCGGGGTTATGGGAACCTTTTTGACCACCGATTTGTTCATATTCTTTATGTTCTATGAAGTAGTAGTTATTCCGATATACCTTTTGGTAATCATGTTCGGCAGCAGCAAACGGGTTACCAAGGAATATGCAGGTATGAAACTGACCATCTACCTGTTAATCGGAAGTGCTTTTCTCCTGGTAGGATTAATAGCGCTGTTCGTGCAGTCCAAGGCTATGCTGGGCTTCCCCACTATGGATATCTTCACCCTGGCTACCCTTGAGTTCCCGCTGGGATTCCAAATTTTCGTATTTGCTCTGATGGCCCTTGGATTCGGGACCCTATTATCTATGTTCCCCTTCCATGCCTGGTCTCCGGATGGTTA
>DCTI01000084.1 GCA_002329525.1 Negativicutes bacterium UBA1444 | reverse complement strand
GGATCCTGTTGGAACACCTGGTCGAGCAGTTCCGCCGTCTTGCCGGCGCCAACGACGAGAACCGGCACTTGCCAAAGGCCCAGCATTCCAAGCAGCCGCTTTAGGGCATAGCGCAGCACAAAAAGCACCAGGAAAGTCAGCACGGCCGTCAACAGCAACAATGACCGGGAAAATTCCCGTTCACCGCTTACAAAATAATTCAGGGCCGACAATACCAGCGTGGCAAAAAAACAGGAACGCGCCAACCCCTGCATCCGCTTCCACAGAAAACGATGCGGCTCGTACATGCGTTCCGAGNNTCCGAGACAAAAAAACAAAAATAAACCGCCGGGATGACAAAATAAATCCATGAGTCATTCCAGAGAGTTGCCTCTTCCACCCATCCCCAAGAAACAAAGAAAAAATTACGAAACCACGCCGCCAGATGCAATGCAAACAACAAGCCAAAATAATCGGCGCCGATCAACAAAAACCGGCTGGCACGTCGGCCGAACAACTGCAACGTATGAACGGCAAGCCCTCCCATCCGCGAAATTACCAAATAATTATACAACAATACGCATTATATGTAACTATCCAACTTGGATAATCTACTCTCCGAAAAGGATAAACTCCTCTTCTACTTCTTTCCCCGCAGCTCATGCAGTTGAAACGCCAGTTCCAGGTTCATCCGCAGCATCGGATTATCCAGCGATTCCCCGAGGATCTCCTCGATGCGGTGCTTGCGGAACAGCAGAGTCTTCGGATGGACGAACAATTCCTCGGCCACGCTGTGCAGACTCCGCCCCTGCAGAATCGCCACCAGGGTTTCCACCAGATGGGCGTTCTTTTCCCGGTCGTAGTCGAGCAGCTTGCCCAGCGTATGCCGGATGAACAGATCGATCTGGCTGCGGTCGCCATTGCGGGCCAGGATCCGCAGCATCCCGATGTCCAGATAGTGGTGCACCGTCCGCTTCGGATAAATCCGCTGGCCGAACTCCAGCGCCTCGGCAGCCTGGTAGTATCCGGCGGCAATATCCTTCAGACCGGGGCAATGCAGGCCGACCCCCAAGCGGGAAATCACCAGACCGGTCCGCTCCCGGATCGCCTGTCGCAGTTCTTCCGCCCGCTGGGACAGCTCCAGCCGGTCATTCGTCGGCAGCGGCTGCGGCGACAGCAGGTACAGCTGGCCGGCGCGTCGCCAGGCCGTCAGGCTCAGCGTCGATTGCAACAACGGACTCTGCATCGCGATCTGCGCCGCGTCGCAGTCGTTGCCGGCCACCATGGCCAGATAGCCCGACTGCGGCGGCAGACCGACCCTCGCCGCCTGCATCGCGACGCGGCGGGTCGACATCGGCTTGCCCTCCAGGAGCTCGTTCAGAAAATCGATCCGCTCGCTCTGGTACAGGGAAATTTCCAACGTTGCCCGCTGGTAGTTCTCCTCCAGCAGATCGAACGACATCTGGCGGTTGCGGATGACCAGGGCGGTAATCGCCGCGAACTGGCGCAGCATATCGACCTCCTCCGGCAGAACCTGCCGACGGGTAGCAAAGGCGACCGATATGACACCCAGTATTTCCAAGCCCAGCTTCAGCGGCACCCCGCAAGCCGACCGGATCGCGCCGGCATCCGGAATCGGCGCTTTGTCCTGCCATTGGCTATAATTGTCGACATACAGATAGTCGCCGGCCTCCCAGATCTTGCCGACCAGATAATTGCCCCGATGGGATTCCTGCACATAGGGCCCCACGGCTCCCGAAGTGCTGTGCGTCCGCATGATGTCATCCTCGGGGTCGTAGATGTTGAGATAGGCCTTGTCCGCCGCCATGAACTCCCGAATCCGGTCCAGAATCGCGGTCAATGTCACATCATGGGCCTCGTCGCCGATCGCCCGCAGCGAGATTTCGTACAGGCTCTTCAAGGCTTCGTTCTGGCGTTTCAGGCGAAGACGGTCCCGGATCGACTCCTCGATATTCGTGTAAAAGCCGATCATCCGCACCGGATTTCCCGCCGCGTCGCGGATCACCTTGCCGCGGGACAGAAACCAGCGGTACTGGCCGTCCTGGCAACGGACCCGATGCTCGGAATAATACTGGGGCGTCCGCCCTTCAATATGGGCGCGCCGCTCGGCGATCACCCGCACCGCATCGTCAGGATGCAGCAGGCTTTCCCAAGTCCACGACGTATCCGGCACCTCGCCCGGCTCGTAACCGAACATCTTGTACCAGACCGCCGAATGATACACCTGATTGGTCCGCATGTCCCAGTCCCAGATACCCTCGTTGGCGGCCCAGCTGGCCAGCTCCCAACGCTCGTCCTGTTTCCGTGGATCTTCGTCCTGCAAGGATAAAACCTCCCTGGCCTCTCTATTACTAAACGTTCTCCCTGCGCGGCCAAAATCCTGCCACCGTCACTTTTTCGCCTGCTTCAGAGGGATCAGCAGCTCCAGCTTCAAAAAACCGTCCTCCTGGCGCTGGTTCATCTGCACCGGCACCCCTTCGCGCTTCAGATCGCCGGTCATGTGCCGCAGGACATTCAGCACCATCCGCACATCCCGCACGCTTGCCAGCGCCTTCTCCGCCGTCGTCGGCTTCGCCTTCGCAGGTCCCGCCGCGTCGGCCAGCGTCAGATTCACCCACTGCTCGGTCTCCCGGGCAGTCAGGTTCGCCTCGTCGATCCGCTGAATCGCCGCCAGCTGCGCCGCCGCATCCCCCAGCTTCAACAGCGCCTGCGCGTGCTTCTCACTGATGCCGGACCGCACCACCGCATCCCGCACCGCCGGCTCCAGCTTCAACAGCCGCAGCCGCCCCGACACCGAGGATGCACTCTTGCCCAGCCGCTCAGCCAGTTTCTCCGCCGTCAGTCCGAAAAACCCCAGCAACTGCTTGTACGACTCCGCCTCCTCCAGGAAATGCAGGTCCTCCCGCTGCAGATTCTCGATCAGGCCGACTTCCGCCACCTCCTGATCGCTCATCTCCACCAGGATCACCGGNNGGCGATCAGTTCATAGCTGCCGTGCTCATCCAACCTGGCCAACAGCGGCTGCAATACTCCGTACTCGCGCACCGACGCCGCCAACTCGGCCAGCGCCTCCTCCCGGAACCAACGGCGCGGCTGGAACGGGTTCGTATGGATTTCGTTCACCGGCACTTCCCGCACAGCGCCACTGGCCGCCGCCGGCGCCAACTCCCGCACATCCGGCTCCGCCTGCCGTTTTCCGGCCAGCCCCAACAGTTTCACCCACTGGCTCATGGCGCAGCCGCCGCCTTGCTTTCCCGCGGCAGCCGGTAGAACCGGTAGCTCACCGTCTGACTGATCTGCGCCGGCCCGGTCCGGTCCTTATCCCACTCCGTGAACCCGACCGCGAACGAATGCGGGCTTACCACCGCCTCCGCCTGCAGATACCAAGGTTTCTCCTTCATCACGACCACCAGGTCCGAGCCGCCCGTCTCGCCCCAGGCCGACAGCCGGTGCTCGTAATAGTTGCGCACCTGGCCGTTCGCACAGTACGTCCGCAGCCGCTCGGCCACCACCTCGCCCACCAGCACGCCACCCGGCGGCACTTCTTTGCGGATACCGCCGAACCGGCCGGCGAGCAGCGGCAGCTGCACCGCAAACCCGCTCGGCCGCCGGTCCCAGTCGAAGGCCACCGAACCCAGCGCCCGGGTCACCGCCGTCGGCGTGAAACTGACCATCACCCCGGTGAACATCGGCTGGCCCTGAAGCTTCTCGAACAGCAGCCCCGCCTGGTAGCCCTTCCACTTCGTGCCGATGAAAAGGTTGTAGCCCTCCGCCTGATTGCCGAGCGGCTGCACCCGCGTCAGCAGACCGCCGTAGCGCCCCTCGAAATGGACCGCACCGAAATCCCGGCGATAATACAGATAATTCTCCAGCATCTTGAACCCGCCGGTCCGGCCGAACCCCCAGTCGATGCCGGTCAGGTGGGCGCCCAGCCCGCTATGGTGGGCATAATCGAGCGTAAAAAGCGCCCCGCCGTAGCCGAAGGACGGCCCCCCTTTCAGATCCCCGGTCGAGGGCACCGTATCGAACAAGGCGATCGTATCCGGATACGGGAAATGCAGATACCGCATCCGGCCCACCCGCAGGCTACCGCTCCACACCCCGGCCCGGTCACGGTGGAACCGGTACGCCTCCAGATAATTCTCGTCAAACATCGGCTCCCACTTCGACAGACTGTCCAACTGGGAGTTGGATCGTACGAG
>DCTI01000226.1 GCA_002329525.1 Negativicutes bacterium UBA1444 | reverse complement strand
CGTCAGCCCCTTGCAGTCCCGGGCCCGTTCCAGCAGAGCGTCGATCAGTTCGCGGTTGCTTTTGTTCTGGCGGGCATAATCCAAGGTAGCCAGAATCTCCTGATGATCGATGAATTCCGTGGCAATCTTTGATTCGCGGTCATACATGCGTTCAATCCTTCTTTCCCGTTGTTTCCGAAATCTTGGAATAGACTGTTTTGATGTTCACGTGGGGGACCATGCCCAATTTGCCGGACAAGGCGCTGATCACATCGTTCGGCGCATCCATCACCACGCTGATGACCGAAATGCCGCGTTTGGAGTAGGGAATTCCCATCCGGCCGATAATATGTTCTCCGTACTCGTGCAGAATTTCGTTGATCCGTTGGGCCGAATCCTTGTTTTCAACGATAATGCCAACCAATGCGATCCGTGTTTCCATACTCTCGCCTCCGTTCAAAAAATAAAAATCCCTGTACCCAGGAAGGCACAAGGATAAAAACATTCCGTCTTTATGCCACCGCCTTCCCGCTCGGGACGAACCCTCACGCGTCAGTACGATAATAATTATTGTTTATATTATAGCCTGTTCTGCCGGAGAAGGCAAGTTGCCGGCACCAATTACGAGCCCGGCGGCTCGTCGCGGAATGCTTCGGAGATTTCCCGGAACCGGTCGGCCAGTTCCAAGAATGCCTGCACCACCGTCGGATCAAACTGTTGGCCGGATTCCTCCCGGATGATTCCGACGGCCGCCGCGTGCGGAATCGGATCCTTGTATACCCGACGGCTGATGATGGCGTCATAGACATCAGCCAGCGCCATCAGCCGCGCGGCAACCGGAATCTGTTCCCCGGCCAGTTTTTCCGGATAACCGGTTCCGTTCCAGCGTTCATGGTGGGAATAAGCCATTTCCTTGGCATAGCGCAGGAAGGATTCCGAGGTTCCCAGCAGGCGTTCCGCTCCTTCGATGGCACGCTTGCCGATCAAGGGATGCCGCTGTACCAGGGCGAATTCCTCCGGTGTCAGTTTGGCCGGTTTCCAGAGAATCATGTCCGGAATGCCCATTTTGCCAATATCGTGTAACGGTGCCGACTTGGCCATCAGGCAGATGGCTTCCGAAGTCAGCACATCGCTGTAAATGCCCCGCTGTCGTAAATGGTCCCCCAAAATTCGGACATAATTGACGGTGCGCTGGATATGGCCGCCAGTTTCCCGGTCGCGGGTTTCGGCCAGCGAGGCCATGGCCGTGATAGCCACTTCCTGCAACAGCGTGATCTCCTGAACCCGTCGGGCAATCTCGGCTTCCAAAAAGCCGTTCCGTTCCTGCAGCAAAGCCTGCGCCTGTTTCAGTTTCAGGTGCGTGTTGACGCGAGCCAGCAGTAAGGATGGATTCAACGGTTTGGTGACATAATCGACCGCTCCCAGCGAAAAACCTCTTTCCTCGTCCTCGATCTCGGCCCGGGCGGTCAGAAAGATCACCGGAATCTGTCGCAGCCGTTCGTCGGCTTTCAGCCGCACACAAGTTTCATAGCCATCGAGTCCGGGCATCATGACATCAAGCAGAATCAGGTCAGGCGGTTCCGCGCTGGCCATTTCCAGCGCCTTATCACCGCTGGTCGCGGTTCGGACGTCATAGCGTTGTCTCAGCAACGCCCGCGCTAATGCCAAGTTGTCCGGGACATCGTCGACCACTAATATGGCCGGTCGGGTTTCCGCCATTGTCTTTTCCTCCTGTCGACTTTCGGCCTCTATTCTCCAACCACTGTCCGGATTTGATCGATCACCCGCAAAGGATCGATTGGTTTCTCCAGATAGGCGTTCGCTCCCGATGCCATAAATTTTTCCCGGTCACCGGCCATCGCATAGGAGGTCACGACAATCACCGGAATGGTCTTGCCGCTCTCCGTCAGACGTAAGCGGCGCAGCACTTCGGTCCCGTCGATGTCCGGCAGCTGAATATCCAGCAGGATGAAATCAGGCGACTGCTCGGTGACCATCTCCAGCCCCCGACAGCCGGTCGGCGCCCATATGTGCTCGTACCCCGCCTTCTTCAACAACCGGGTGATCAACATCATGTTGTCTTCGTTGTCTTCAATCACCAGACCTCTCTTCATTAAGCCTCCCTCCTCTCCTCGACCTGCGACGGAATCCGGATGGTGAACGTGCTGCCTTCCCCCTGAATGCTCCGGACATTAATTTCTCCCCGCAACACTTCCGTCACCAACTTCTTGGTCAGATACAATCCCAGGCCGGTCCCGCCCGCTTTTACTTGCAGATGAGACTTTACGCGTTCAAAAGGCTCGAACAGTTTCGGCAGGTCCGCTTCGGCAATGCCAATTCCGGTGTCGCTCACAGCGATTTCCACATCATCGCCCGTTGGACGAATGTCCACGGTTATCTTTCCGGATTCCGAATATTTCATGGCGTTGCTTAGCAGGTTGATCAAGCATTGCAACAAACGGCGCCGATCTGTAATCATCGTCACGTCCTCCCGGAGCGGCGCCTCCAAAATCAAGCCCTTGTCTTCCACCTGAGTCTGAACCGTGTCTATCGCTTCCCTCACCATCGCATTCAGGGAAAACGACTGGGGATACGAATCGATCCGGCCGGATTCGATCTTGGAAATATCGATCACTTCCGTAATCAACGCCAACAAATGATTGGCCGAACGCTTGACCCGGCTCAAATTATCCTTCTGTTCCTCGTTCAACGGGCCGGACATTTCCTGCAGTGTGATGCCCGTGAAGCCGATAATGGAATTCAACGGGGTACGCAACTCATGCGACATCGAAGCAATAAACATCGATTTCATCCGGTCCAGCTCTTTCAGCTTCTGGTTCGCCTCGGCCAGCGTTTCGCCCATCCGCTCCTTTTCGCTGATTTCCGCGGCCATTCTATGATTCATATCGTCCAGGGTCTCGTTCATGGCGATCATCTGCTCATTCAGCGCCCGTAGTTCCTCATTGGCCGCCGTTAATTCCTCGTTGGCGGCGGTAAGCGCTTCCGTCCGCTCCGCCACCTTCAATTCCAGCTGCGAATTGGTTTGCCTCAGCTCCTGCGCCAACTGGAGCTGTCGTTGCCGATAGTGCAACAGTGTGGCGATCAGGGCCGCCTGCAGGACAAACAGCAGGGCCGCGCCGACAATCTGCCATCGATAACGGTCCCATAATGTATACTCCACAAACCGGATCTGCCGATCGGCCGGCAGCCGGGACTCGGGAATCTCCCACCGTTTTAACTGACGCCAGTCATACATGTAACGCGTGGATGCAGTCATCGAAATGAATCGGTTTTCCCCTGCCAACATCCGGGCGGCGACATTGGCCATTGTCTCGCCATAGGCCTCGGTACTGGTCAGATTCCCGCCAACAATGCCGCTGCCAAATACCGTGTCATAAAACNNCCTGGCTGTTGGCGACATATGTCAGCATCATGACGGCGGAGTCTTTGGGCGCCGCTGTCAGTGCGTGCACCAGTTCGGTAGTTCCCAGACCGGACAGATAGGTCACCTCGGCAAAAAGGCCTTTCTCCTGTTCCAAAAAATGTCTGGCCCGCGTCATGTATTCCCGGTCATCCGCGCCGACCCCGGCCACAACATACAAATGTTGGGCATTCGGCAACACCGTTTTGATATTTTTCAACGTGCCAACGATCGCATTCCCGGTGCTCTGGACGATCCCCCTATTGGGCCGGGAGGAAATTTTTTCAACTTGTTGCGGTGACGGCAACACATATAATTGGGGAATCCCCTGCGCGAACTTATCACCGTGTTCGAGCAAAAATTTACACCCGGACGGCATGACGGCAATAATNNGCCGCCACTGATATTTGTGTTTCAAAAATTCGATCACGGTCGCGGCCACGACCGGATCATTGGCGATGTTTCCATCGATATATTCATAACTGATCTTGAGTTCCGATGACTGCAAACGGTTAATTTCTTCCACGAACCGTTCGTTCAGGGAGTTGAACCACTCTGTCGTATATGGTTGGGAATTGATAACCAAAATACGATCCGTGGCATCATCCGGCTGCGCCGCAACGACTGGCATGCGCGCACACAAAAGCTGGACAGTTAAAAGCAGGATCAAGCCCAGATGCCAAACTTGGGGCAAATCTTTTCTGCAGCTTGTACAACGCATGTTGTCACATCTCCACAAAACCATTTTCCATCCAACTTTGACTTCCCCGCCCGCCTTCAGATATCCTGCAAATCAAAGCATCAAATCATAATTTTTTCCATTGAATTAACCGGGAACAAACCAGACAAATCCGCCGCCCAGCGCCGTAGTGCAGTACCACAGGGCCAAATCGATATCGAGCTGCCGCCCTTCGTCGAAAATGGTCGCCACTGCGCGGTTGCCACCCGGGTCATAGTCCAGCGCGACAATTGTCACCCAGTGCCAGCGATACAGGCAGGTCTCCTCGCCGTTACAAAGATTCAGGAAGGCCACCGGCGCGTCGTTTTGCAGGGCTTCTGCCAAAAACGCCACGAGTTCGGGCAGGGAGGGGCGAAGTAAAGCCTCCGCCGGCACATCGCAAACCCGCTGGGCCATGGTCACGCCCCGGGCCTGCGCGTAAGATCGCGTCGTCTGGCAAAAAAGCTCCGAGGTGGGCATTCCCCGGTCTGTCGGCGTCACGTAGTGCCAGACATCCTCCATCAGTCGCAGCCCNNCCCCGCCGGTCAGTTGTCTGGGGCGCCAGCCCGAGTGAATAGGCGAACAGGTGGCTGGCCACCGAAGGACCGCAGCCGGCCCGACGCTGCCATTCATCCTCATACCAGGCCTGGTTGCAGCCAAAAAACACTTCCCGGCTGTCTTCGTCCCGGACAATCAGACGCTCCGGATTCTGCAGCGCCGCTTTCATCCGTTTTTCACCGCAATGTAACGGACAACATGGCTATGCGGGCCTTCTTCGCCATGGTTTTCCCGATCTTCCGTCAGCCCGCATTCCAGCACCGCAAAACCGCCGAATTCCTGACGCAGGTCCGCTTCCGAGTAATAATGGACGGGG
>DCTI01000269.1 GCA_002329525.1 Negativicutes bacterium UBA1444 | reverse complement strand
TCGTTTCCGGGCTTTCCGGATACCCTGATTCCACTGGATCAGGCGAATCGGGCACTATGCCGGAAACGAGGCCGCGGCCTTTGTCTATTTTTATTTCGTGCCGTTCTTGCTCATTGCGTCGGCAGAGTAAAACCCGGCCCCATCACTTCGGCGGCATCCTGAACGATCATCAATGCCACCGGGTCGACCGCCGTGACTAACATGCGCATGCGGGCTATCTGCGTCAAATTGAGCACCACAANNTTGCATGGTGTAGGCGCCCTGCCCTTGTATAAAGGTTGCGCCCCGCCCAATTTCATTGATGATACTGTCGGCGATCTCCGCCGCTTTATCCGAAATCACGATCACTGTTTTTTTGTGATTGAATCCTTCCACGACCCGGTCGGTAACAATGGCGCAGACAAACATCGAAATCAGTGTCAGCATCGCCGGTTTAACGCCAAACAAAATCGCCGAAACCGACATGATCAGGCAATTGGCGATAAAACCAACGGTTCCGACGTTCAATGCATAGTATTTTCGGGCGATGGCCGCTACGATGTCCAAACCGCCGGTATTGCCGTTGACCCTAAAGATGATTCCGGACCCCAGGCCGCTGAAAACGCCGCCGTATACCGCCGCCAGCAAAGGGTCATCCACCGCGTTCCAAGCGGTCATGAACTGGGTCGCGTCTACGGCCAGCGAAAATGTCAGCATCCCATACAGAGTCGAGAAAATCTGTTGAGGCCCGATATAGCGGTAGGCGGCATAAAACAGAGGAATATTCAGCGCAATGACTTGCTGGCCGACCGGGAAATGGTTCAAAAAATGCAGGATGATGGCAATTCCGCCCACGCCGCCGCTTAATAAATGATGCGGAATCAAAAACAGGTTGATGGCNNCCGATTCCGACCCAGAAATGTTTTTTTGCCGCAGTGGCATCCATCATATATTTCATACCGACCGTCTTTCCGCCGCTGATATTGAATCATCCATATCCAGTTTTCGACTATCCAAGGTACAGGTAGCAACCAATCCCAGCAGCAGCAGCACCGCCGCAATGGCAAAGCTGTAATGCGCCGCCTGCCCGCCGAAATGATCCTTGAGGAGCGCTACCATTTGCGGCCCCACGATTCCCGCAATCCCCCAGGCGGTAAGGATGGCGCCGTATGCGACCGGCATCCGTTTCGGCCCGAAGGTATCGAGAATAAAGGCCGGCATTACTCCAAATCCACCGCCATAACAAAACAGGACATAACAAACGAGAGCCCCGAAAACGGTCGGGCTGGCGACAAACAGCAACGCGACGAACACACAGCACTGGGTGCCGAGGATCATGCGAAATACCTGAAGCCGGCCGATTTTGTCGGACACTCCTCCCCAGAAAAGCCGGCCGATCCCGTTGAACAGGGAACTAACCGCAATCAATGTGGCTCCGGATGAGGCCAGATCGGCGACAACTTGCGGGTCCGTCAGGCGGGCCGGGTCCAGGGAGTGTTTCAGCATCTCCTGAAACAGAGGCGATTGGAAGCCAATAAACAGGATGCCGGCAACAATGTTGGCGCAGAAAACAAACCACAGTGTAACAAATTTACGGGAAAAAATCCACTGTTTCCAGCCGGCGACGTCGCTGCCACCCGGCGCGCCGCTTGACGGCGGGTTAGTCAAACAATAACCGGCCGGCAAAGTCACCAGCAGCATCGTCACCCCCAGACAGCCAAACACCAGGACCAGGTTGTTGCCCGTCAAGGCCATGAGCCACGGTGCCAAACCTTTGGACATGATCAGCGCGCCAAAACCGAATCCCATGACCACCATACCGGTGACCAACCCCTTTTTATCAGGAAACCACTTGGCTACCGTCGCCACAGGAGTAACATAGCCCAGGCCGATTCCGACGCCGCCGACAACACCATAGCCGGCATAAAACAGCGGCAGGCTGCGAATGTGCAATGCGCAGCTCGCAATCAGATCCCCCAGGCCGAAAAGAAACCCGCCGGTCATCGCGAGCCGCCTCGGCCCGAAGCGGAGCAGGTTCATGCCGCCCCAGGCCGCGGCGATTCCCAGGAAAAATATGGCCAAGCTGAATGCCCAGGCCGCCTGGGCATTCGTCCAGCCGCCGGCGAGCATGACGGGTTGCTGAAAATAGCTCCAGGCATACACAGTTCCCAGCGCCACTTGCAATAGCGTCCCCATTGCCGCCAGCAGCCAGCGGTTGGGAGTCCATTGTCCGCTTACCGGCCCGATCTCCGTCGTAGTCATCAGCCGCGAAGTTTTTCTTTCCACATCAGAACAACCCGACGATCTTGCCGTTATTGTCGATGTCCATCGCTTCCGCTGCCGGTTTTTTCGGCAAGCCCGGCATGGTCATGATGTCGCCGGTCANNCTTATTTCACGCACAGTAATCTTGAAGCCGCTGGGTCGGCCCAGTTTGCCGGCGTCATCGCTGAGCGAATACTGCGTCTTCGCCATGCAGATGGGGGTTTTATCGAAGCCCATCGCGGTCAGTTCCACGATGGTTTTTTCGGCGGCCGCCGTATAATTCACGCCGTCGGCACCGTAGATTTCCCGGGCAATAATGGTGATCTTCTCCTTGATCGGCAATTCGACGTCATATAAAAAGCGGAATTGCTTGGGACGTTCCATCGCCGCCAACAGTTTGCAGGCGACAGCTTCTCCGCCGGCGCCGCCGTTGGCCCACACTTCCGAGAGCGCCACTTCCGCTCCCATCTCGCGGCATTTTTTCTCCACGAATGCCAGTTCTCGCGGCGTGTCTGTCGGGAAGGCGTTAATGGCCACTACCGCCGGCAGGCCGAATTTGCCGATATTTTCGATATGCTTGGTCAGATTGGCCAGGCCCTGTTCCAGCGCCGCCAAATTTTCTTCACCCAGGTTCACCTTGGCCACGCCGCCATGAGATTTCAGAGCCCGCACGGTGGCGACCAGAACTAC
>DCTI01000016.1:5488-9888 GCA_002329525.1 Negativicutes bacterium UBA1444 | reverse complement strand
GATGAAGCAGGCTATCGGCGCAATCGGGAGCTGTTTGCGAAACTCAGTCGGGACGAAGAATTCCGGCAGGCATTTATTCCGCTACAAGGGGAAGCCGATTACGGTGAATATGCGAGAATTGCCAAACGGGCGTCGGGTGGCTGCTGGTTTTTGACCGACAACCATTTGTGCCGGCTCCAGCAATGGGCGGGGCATGCGCATTTGGACACAGTGTGCCAATGGTTTCCCCGCTATCCGATGGACACGGAACGGGGGATTGAATTATCCCTGAGTTTCAGCTGCCCGACGGCGTTACAGCTGGCGCGGCGNNGGAAGAACCGCTGCGAATCGTGCGAAGCGGGAAGCCGCCGTTAAGCATGCTGCCGCCGGATTTTGTCACCTATGCGTATCCGTCCCAATACTCGGCACAGCATTGGCAACATTTCTATTTTGCACTGGAAGAGCATTTGATCGATATTTTGCAGGCGCGGCGGATTTCCTGGCAAGACCGACTGGGCATCGTACGCCGTTCTCTGGAATGTCTGACCGGCTGGGTACGGTCAGATTCCGTGGATCAGCAATTGGCGAAGCTGTTTCAGGACAATTACGAGCGGCTGGATACTCTGCCGGCGACGTCCGGCGATGAAAACACCTCGGATTATTGGCTGGTGGAGAATTGTTTTGTAAACTTTCTGTTCCGCAAAAACCTGTATAGTCACGGCCCGGCGGAAACCCTGCGACAACTGGAACTGATGCAGGAATGTCTGCAAGCCGCGATGCGGCAAAAAAGCGGTCAAGGCCCGGGAACAGAAACTGTTTTCGAAACGATTGTGCAGCTGGAAATGGAGTATAATCATAGAAGTAGCAAAAATAGTCGGGGCAAATGAGGAAGGAGCGGATGAATCATGGAGAAAGTCTTGCAGAATAAAGTCGCGGTGGTAACGGGCGGTGGCGGTGTGCTGGGCAGCGAGTTCGCCAAAGCGTTGGCTCGGGCCGGTGCGAAAGTGGCCATCATGAACCGCACGGTGGCAACTGCCCAGGCTGTTGTTGACGCCATCCAGGCCGATGGCGGCGAAGCCATCGCCGTGCCGTGCGATGTCCTGGACAAAGCGGCCGTGGAAAAGGCGGCAGCAGAAATTCTGGCCAAACTGGGCCCGTGCGATATCCTGCTGAATGCGGCCGGCGGCAACCATCCTGCTGCCACCTCCAGTAAGGAGATTTTTGAACCGGCGGCGGACGATTCAATGGCGGGAACTTTTTTTGATTTGAAGGTTGAAGGCTTTAACGCCGTTTTTCAGTTGAATTTTATGGGAACCTTTATTCCCACGCAGGTTTTTGCCCAACAGATGCTGGGCCGTCAGGGGGCCACGGTGATCAATGTCTCTTCGATGAGCGCCTATCATCCGCTGACCAAGGTGGCCGCCTACAGCGCCGCCAAGGCGGCGATCAGCAACTTCACCGAATGGTTGGCGGTCCATCTGGCACCGGCAGGAATCCGCGTCAACGCCATTGCGCCGGGATTTTTCCTGACCGAACAAAACCGGACGCTGTTGACCAATCCCGACGGTTCCCTGACGCCAAGAGCGAACAAAATCATCAGTCACACTCCCATGAAGCGTTTTGGCGATCCCCAGGACCTGTTGGGGACGTTGCTCTGGCTGGCGGACGAAAATGCCGCCGGCTTTGTGACCGGCATCGTGGTGCCGGTTGACGGCGGCTTTAACGCTTATGCCGGCGTGTGAACCGACTTTTATTTCGCAAACAGGCTGACCAAGCCGAACGAAACAAGCATGCAGCCGGACACTCGTTGCATCAGGCGGAAATTGCCGGGACCGAGTCGTGAACGAAATTGGCTGACGGTCGCGGCGAGAATGCACCACCAAAGCAACGAACCACAGAACACGCCGCCAACCATGAAGGTTGCCGCTCCATAGTCGCCCGGCCTGCTGCCGATGCCCAGCCCGGCAAAAATCGCCGCGAACGATAGAATCGTCATCGGGTTGGCCAAGGTCAAAAGCAGGGTGGATCCGAAGTCGGCCAGCCGGCCGGCGAGAGGAGCGGCGGCCGATTCGAGGGCGGATGGCGGGGCGAGAAACGTTCTTCCCCCCAGATAGAGCAAAAACAGACCGCCGACTAGGCGCAGTTCGTGCTGAAATGCCAACAGGACGTCGGATAATGCACTCAGGCCGAAGGCTGCGATTGAGCCATAAACACTGTCGGCGCAGGCGGCGCCGAGGCCGGCGCATAGCCCGGCCGTCAGACCGGCGCTTAGTGTCCGGCGGATGCAGAGAACACCAATGGGGCCGACTGGCGCGGCAATGGAGAAACCGAGCAACCATCCCTGGATGAAAAATGAAACCTCCATGCTTCAGTCCTCCGTCGTCGCGAGGGGAAGCAGGGAGGTTTCTTTGATGGTGGACAGGATGACCGTGGTTCGCGTGCGGCAAACTCCGCTGATTGACTTCAGGGTACAACTGATTAGCTGTTCCAGCTCACGGGTGCCTCGACAGCGGACCTTGAGCACGTAGTCGTCATCGCCGGCGACGTGGTGGCATTCCAATACTTCCGGCAGGGCTTGGACTTGTGAGACAAAAATTTCGCGGGCGGTGGCGCTGGACAGAGAAACAGAAATCAGAGCGGCCATGCCGATTCCGACCGAATCAGGATCGACTGCGGCGTGGTAGCCTTTGATGACCCCTTTTTCTTCTAAGCGGCGGACCCGGTCGGCGGCGGCGGGCGCCGACAATCCCAACATGGTTCCCAGTTCTGTCCAAGTGGTTCGGCCCTGGGACATCAAATGAGCAACGATTTTAAAATCAATGGAATTTAACATTGAAATAACTCCTTTATTAAGTTTTTAATTAATTATACTTAATAAAATTATTATTTCAAGCAAAAATCGAGTGCTTGTGAAAAAAGAGATTACTGCTTTTGTCGATGGTAACCGGCTTCACCGTAGGGTTGCAGCTGCTCCAGCCATAATTTCAACAGCTCGGCGACGGCAGACGGCCATTGTTCGGGGGGATAGTCAGCCGGCTTGATTGTGGCGAGGGTTTCAAACACAAACGCATCTTCGCCGTATTTGTTCCAGTCAGCCTGCAATTCATGGTTGCGGTGTCCGCCCCGGCGCAGTTCCATGAGCCGTCCGTTCATAATGCCGGGGATATTCAAAGCCTTGACTAAAAGAAGTTTCCCGTTGACGGTGTTTTTGATCTGGAAGACGCCCATCGGCGGCGGCGTCTCTTTATATTGGCGAATCAGTTCTTTTTTTCGTTCATCCATCGGTTCTTCCTCTCTTTCGTCTGCCGGGGACGCCGGCGATGTTTCGGACGGCAGTTCTTCGCCGCTGTTGGTGCGCCAATATTCGCTGCCATCGGCCCGCCGCGCCAAAAATCCATAATCGATCAGCAGGCGCCGCAACAGGACATGGTCGTGATATAGCGCGTTTAAAATAGCATTCACTTCGGGCTCGGTATAGCGCCGCCCCGGCGTAAACCGGGTTGAAATTTGCCGTAACAAAATTAACCGGCGTTTCTCGCGGGTGGGGAAAGCTGAAAGCGGGCCGTTCATTCCCTGCGGGAAATAAGTCAGCAAGATCTTCTTCGCTTCCGCGTCGTTGCCTCCATCGACCGCTGCGCTGACGGGAGACGCCTGCATTGATTGCTTTTCCATGAGCTCGGCGATGGCCAGAAAGACCTTGGCCTGTTTTTGTTTTTCCCTGAGCAGGAAACGATGGTTACGGATAGTGGAAACGCTGCCGGCATTGACGGTGGCGGCGATTTCCGAATCGCTGNNAACTCGCTCAGCCCCGTCCAGGGCTTGTCCAATGCCAGCAGCATGTGCAATGGCGACTGGTGATGCTCGCAAATATGGGAGCGCATCGCGGCTTCGGCATCGAACAGTCCGTCACCGATGGGGTAGATTCGGCCCGGTTCGGTGCGAAAATGGCAGCCGAGGCAAACGAAACGCCGATCAACCTTGGCGAAAGTATAACCTTGTTGGAGCTCCTGGATGGTTGCGTCTTTGATATGAGCGTTTGCTTTCATGGTGATTCCATCCTTTATAATATTTTCATAGATATAATATAAAATTATCTATTTAAAATCAAGTAATAAAACGAATAATCTATAAAAATGTTTTGATCTACATAAAAAAGCTTTCCTTTACAAATCGGTCGGCCGGGCATACAATATAGGCAAGTGAATACGGCAGTGAGCTGGGGGGGCCGCAAGGCTGAGAGGACGAGTCCGACCCTTGGAACCTGACGTGGTTAGTACCACCGTAGGGAAGCGATGATAATTGGGAAGCAAGCTTTTCTGCGTTTGCTTCTTTTTTTATATGCAAGGACAGAAAAGAAAGTTGGGGATGAATAATGAATTACACGACTCAAATGGATGCCGCCAAAAAGGGAATCGTCACGG
>DCTI01000016.1:0-5469 GCA_002329525.1 Negativicutes bacterium UBA1444 | reverse complement strand
ACCAAAATCAATGTCAACCTGGGCGTTTCCAAAGATTGTTGTGATATGGATTTGGAGATGGCCAAAGCGAAGAAAGCGGTTGAGCTGAAAGCAGAAGCAATTATGGATTTAAGCTGCTTTGGCAAGACTCAGCCTTTCCGGCGGCGCCTGATTGATTTTTCGCCGGCGATGATTGGCACGGTGCCTATGTACGATGCGGTGGGACTGTTGGATAAGGCGCTGAAAAAAATCACGGTGGATGAATTCTTCAAAGTCGTGGAAACGCACGCCGAAGACGGCGTTGATTTTATGNNGACCATCCACTGCGGCATGAACCGGGCAACCGCCGAGCGGATCAAACGCAACAAACGACTGACCAATATTGTCTCCCGCGGCGGCTCGCTGCTGTTTGCCTGGATGGAACTGAACCATCAGGAAAATCCTTTCTACGAGTATTATGATCGGCTGCTGGACATTTGCGAAAAGTATGACGTTACGCTGAGCCTGGGTGACGCCTGCCGCCCCGGGTCGCTTCATGACGCTACGGACGCTTCGCAGGTGGAAGAGCTGATTACCTTGGGCGAGCTGACCAAACGGGCGTGGGCCCGCAATGTACAGGTTATGATCGAAGGCCCCGGACATATGGCGTTGAATGAAATCGCCGGCAATATGATGATGCAGAAGCGCTTGTGCCATGGGGCGCCGTTTTACGTGCTGGGGCCGATCGTTACCGATGTTGCGCCGGGTTACGATCATATCACCAGCGCGATCGGCGGCGCGGTCGCCGCGGCCAATGGTGCGGATTTTCTCTGCTATGTGACACCGGCCGAGCATTTACGGTTGCCGGATCTCAGCGACATCAAGGAAGGAATCATCGCGTCCCGGATTGCCGCTCATGCCGCGGATATCGCCAAGGGCCTCCCCGGCGCCCGCGATTGGGACGATGCCATGAGTGCGGCCCNNCCCGGATGATCGAATTGGCAATGGACCCCGAGAAGGCTCGCCAGTATCGGGCGTCGTCAAAACCTGAACATGAAGACACCTGCACCATGTGCGGGAAAATGTGCCCGATGAAAAACATGAAAAAAATCCTGAACGGCGAAGATCTGGAAATTGATTGAACCGCAATAGGTAGTGCCGGAAAAATATATAGTGCAAAAGCACCAGATAAGGTGCTTTTGCACTATAATTTTATCGGGAGACAGATTTAAGACAGGTGGCGGAGTGGTGGAATTGACGGCGAACATGATTTGGTCCGGCGCAATCATGACGGCGGTATTGATTATCTTTACCTTGGGTAAAAGCCCGGTTTTCCGGGTGGATCGGGCTGGCGCCGCCGTTATCGGCTCGGTGCTGATGATTGGCGCCGGGGTATTGACGTTTGATGAAGCCAGTGCGGCGGTTGATCACCGGACCATCGTAATCCTGTTTTCCTTAATGGTTGTTGTGGCTAATTTAAAACTGGCTGGTTTTTTTGAAAAACTTGGTGATGTTGTGGAACGGAACGTTCACAACCAGCATCAATTTTTGGCCGCGACCATTGCAGTCAGCGGGATTGTTTCGGCAGTCGCCATCAATGATATCGTGTGTCTGCTGTTTACGCCGGTGGTGATGCTGCTGTGCCGGAAATTTCAATGCAATCCGTTGCCCCATTTGCTGGGGGTGGCTTTGGCTTCGAATATGGGGAGTGCCGCCACGTTGATCGGAAACCCCCAGAATATTTTGGTTGGCGGATTGTCTGGGCTCTCTTTCCTTGACTATTTGGGAACGGCGGCGCCGATTGCCGGGGTGGGCCTGTTCGGGATTTATGCGATTCTAACCTGCTTATACCGGGCGGATTTGGCCAGCCCTTTGAATGCGGGAACTGAGGGCGCCTTGCTTGTGCATGGATATCTGATCCGCAAAAGTCTGTTGACCTTGGCGGCGGTCATCCTCGCGTATATCAATGGAATGGATCTGGCTTTGGCCGCTGCCGCCGGTGGGGCGTTCTTATTGGTTACCCGCCGGGTGAAGCCCAACAAGATATACACCAGTATTGATTTCAACCTGTTGGTGATATTTATCGGTTTGTTTGTAGTTGTTGCGGGAGTGGAAAAAAGCGGCCTGAAGAACTATATACTCCGACAATTTTCATTTTCCGGCTTCGAAAGCATGGACGCTTTTGCCGGGATTACCGTTGTAGTGTCCAATTTGGTCAGCAACGTGCCAGCGGTATTGCTGTTGAAGTTTTTCATTCCTCAGCATGATCCGGCCATCTGGTGGAAAGGCTTGGCCTTGTTTTCCACATTGGCCGGCAATCTTACCATTACAGGCTCCATCGCCAATTTGATTGTGGCGGAAATTGCCCTTGGGCAAAAGGTGCGGATTACAGCCTGGCAATACTTTCGGGCCGGATTTCCGCTTACGGTCGGCATGACTCTGTTGGGAATCGTTTGGCTTCGCTTTTGGATGAACTGATCGCCAACGAAAAATGGTCCGCGCCCAAAGGTGCGGACCATTTTTCGTTGGCGATAGGATACTCCTCATGAAGTTATTCTTTGAGTGGTTTTCTACCATATTTGATGACTTCTACGTCGTCGATTGTTACCAGGCCTTCCTTGAGCATTGTGTCAAGGTACGGCAAAAATTTTTGAATGTATTCCTCGCTATCGACGATTTCGATCAGGATGGGGAGGTCGGCGGACAAATCAATCAGGCTGGCCGAGTGAATCCGGCTGTTGGCTCCGTATCCCATGCGCCCATGAAATACGGAAGCGCCGGCAAGGTCAAGCTCTTTTGCCTTGAGAACGAGTTCGCGATAGAGCGATTTTCCATGCCAGGAATCCGCTTCGCCGATATAGATGCGAAGACGTTTGGCGTGTGCTTGAATTTTCGGCATCAGCTTTCACCCCTTTGCGATTATAAAATGATTGTTGAGGAAAGTTCCCTGTTTCTATATTAGTCTCATTCGACAGCAGTAAGGGAAGTCCCTGTCGTTTTTGGAGAAATCGGTAAACATGCTGTTAAACAAATTGTTCAGGACGGGATAACATCTTAGACTCAAAGATGGCAGGATTGAAAAGAGATTGATCGAATTTTAATATAATGTGAAAAGAGTGACTAGCATACGGCGAAAAGCATCTGCTGCATTTAGGCAGTGAGAATGGCTGTAAAAACAAAAATATCAATAGTGGGGGTGAAGATCGTGAAGCGACGGGATAGGATGTTCCTGGCGGGTATTCTGATATGGGCAATGTTGAATTTTAATGGTTTTGTGTTGGCGGCCAGTCCGGAAATCAACGAATTCTCTTTTAACCGATCTGTTGCAGTGTTGCACGCACGGGCGTCGGTCGAAGATTTTGGAGCTTTGATGATGAAAGAACAGGCGCTGACGGCATTTGACTTTACCCAACCGCGTGTCGCCGGACTCTTGGGGAGGGACTGCGCCGATCGGGAAATCAATGTTGTATTCGTTGGGTTCCCGAGCAAAAAAACTGACGGATGGGCTTATTCGTATTGGGAACGTAACAAAGACGGGCTTATCAGCCGCCTTTTGTCAGTGGGGTTTTCCACGGAATCCCTGGAATACTTGATCAAACAGGGGCGGTCTGGCGGATCAATTTGTCATTAACCACTGCTTTCGAAGGAAAGGGGGGGCAAATGCGCGTTTATAAGTGAAATAATTCACTTATAAATAAAGAAAAATTTCACAAGTTTGGCTAATTTCAAATATTGCGTTAAAATAGAGAAAGTTAAAAATTTCACAAACAATGGGAGGTCTTGTCGTGAAAGCAACGGTTGACTTCAGGGACGTGGACGAAATACTCACAAAGTATCGGTATTCGCCAGGTAGCATCATTGCCATACTGCAGGATATTCAGGCGAAGTACCGATATATTCCCAAAGAAGTATTTCCCTTCCTCTCGGAAAAATTACACATGAGTACGGCGAAAATTTACAGCGTGGCCACTTTCTACGAGAATTTTTCGTTGCATCCGAAAGGGAAATATGTAATCAGGGTTTGTGACGGAACAGCCTGCCATGTCCGAAAATCAATCCCCATGCTGGAGCGGCTGCGGAAAGAATTGAATCTTTCGGAGACGAAAGTGACCACGGACGATTTGCTATTTACCGTTGAGACGGTATCCTGCTTGGGTGCGTGCGGGCTGGCACCTGTCTTGACTGTGAACGATAAGGTGTATCCGTCTATGACGCCGGACAAAGCAAGTGAACTATTGGTGAAACTCAGGGGGGAAGCTGAAAATGCTGCTGAATAGAGAAGATTTGCAAAAAGCCCGCGAACATTACAAAACGGCATGGGAGGCCCAAAAGAAAAAAATGCTGGTGTGCGCCGGTACCGGTTGCGTTGCTGGCGGATCTCTGGACATTTATGCTGAGTTGGTTCGTCTCATTGAAGAAAAAGGGATACCTTGCGCAGTCAGTCTGGAGAAGGAACCGCACGATGATTCTGTGGGCGTCAAGAAGAGCGGTTGTCATGGGTTCTGTGAAATGGGACCGCTGGTGCGGATTGAGCCGCACGGGTGGCTCTACATCAAGGTGAAGCTGGAAGATTGCGCGGAGATTGTCGAGCAATCGATTGTCCACGACAAAGTGGTGGAGCGCCTCACTTACCGCAAAGACGGGCAGCAGTATCCGACCCAGGAGGAAATCCCCTTTTATAAAAAACAAACGCGGCTGGTACTGGAACACTGTGGACACATTGACGCGACCTCGCTTCAGGAGTATCTGGCGATTGGCGGCTACAAGGCGTTTGAAAAAGCGCTGTTTGACATGAGTGCGGACGAAATTGTCAAAGTTATTGATGAGTCGAACCTGAGGGGCCGTGGCGGCGGCGGGTATCCGGCAGGGCGGAAATGGTCCCAGGTCAAACGGCAGAAGTCGGAAGTGAAGTTTGTAGTATGTAACGGCGATGAAGGCGATCCTGGGGCATTCATGGACCGGAGCGTCATGGAAGGCGATCCGCACCGCATGTTGGAGGGAATGATGATTGCCGGCATTGCCTGCGGGGCAATGTATGGATATATTTATGTCCGCGCCGAGTATCCTCTGGCCATCAGTCGCCTCGAGGAAGCTATCGCTCAGAATCGCGCCTTCGGTCTTTTAGGAAATAACATTCTGGGGTCAGGGCGTTCGTTTGATATTCATATCAGCAAAGGCGCCGGTGCTTTTGTCTGTGGTGAAGGCAGCGCGCTTACCACTTCGATTGAAGGAAAACGCGGCATGCCCCGCGTTAAACCGCCGCGCACCGTCGAACAGGGTCTTTACGGCAAACCCACTGTTCTGAACAATGTTGAAACCTTTGCCAATGTACCGCTGATCATCAACCGGGGCGCAGCCTGGTACAAATCGATCGGACCGGAAAAGAGTCCGGGCACCAAAGCTTTTGCCCTGACGGGAAACATTGAGAATACCGGTTTGATTGAAGTGCCAATGGGTACTACTTTGCGGGAAGTGATCTTCGACATCGGCGGCGGCATGCGCGGCGGCGCG
>DCTI01000241.1 GCA_002329525.1 Negativicutes bacterium UBA1444 | reverse complement strand
ATATCGGACCCACGTGGAGAAACTACGGGCCGTCCTTCCCGAGGTCAGTCTCACCACCGACCTGATTGTGGGCTTCCCGGGGGAAACTGACGCCATGTTTGAGGAAACCTTGGACTTTATCGACGAAATGAAGTTCGATGCCGCTTTTACGTTCCTGTATTCCAAGCGCTCCGGGACTCCGGCGGCAACACTCGAACCGCAGGTGGCTCAGTCCGTAAAACAGGCCCGACTGCAACAGTTGATGTCCCGCCAGAACGCGATCAGCCTGCAGGCCAATGAACGCTGGCTGGACAGAACCGTCGAGGTATTGGCGGATGGGCCGAGCAAAACCGATCCCGCCGTCTACTCCGGTCGGACGGTTCAGAATAAACTCGTTCTTTGGCCAACCGAACCGGATGATCGTCCAGGCGTTTTTCGTCAGGTTCGGCTAACTTCTGCCCAGACTTTTTTGCTCAAGGGAATCGCAGTTTCGGAAAGGAACGGGATGCTGCCTTGAATTATACTCCCATGATGGAACAATATCGCGAGGTAAAAAAACAGCATCCCCAGGATCTGTTGATGTTCCGCCTGGGTGATTTTTACGAACTGTTTTTTGACGATGCCGAGCTGGCGGCGCGCGAACTGGAAATTACCCTGACTTCCCGGGAAGCCGGCAACAACGTTCGCGTCCCGATGTGCGGCGTTCCTTACCATGCCGTGGACGGCTATTTGACCCGCCTCATCGCCAAAGGATATCGCGTCGCCATTTGTGAACAGATGGAGGATCCCCGGCAGGCTAAGGGCATTGTCAAGCGGGAAGTCGTTCGGGTAGTGACGCCGGGGACAATTCTGTCCGAACCCGCTCTGACGGATCGCGGCAACAATTATATCGCTTTGGCTTATGAAGAAGGCGCGGAACTGGCCCTGGCGGCCGCTGACGTTTCCACCGGCGAGTTCCTGTGGTCCCTGTTTGGGGAAACCGACCGCTACGCTGCATTGCTGAATCAGCTTTCCCGTCTTTCACCGGCCGAACTCGTCATCACCGGCAAGCTGGACCGCTGGAATGAAATGGAGCGATTCCTGCAGGCCCGCCTTGGTGGCTGTACAGTCACTAATTTTGCCAACGCGTCAATGGACTGTTGGCGGGAGCTCCCGACAAAGCATTTTACGGANNCGCTGCCCTGGCGGCGGTGGGTCAACTGCTGCAATATCTTCACCAGACATTAAAGAGCGATTTGTCACATGTGAACCATTTGACGCGATTCCGGTTGCAGGATGTTCTCATGCTGGATGCGACGACACTGCGCAACCTGGAAATCACCCGCAATATGCGGGATGGCGCAAAACGCGGCAGCCTCCTCGGTGTGCTGGACTATACGGTCACGGCCATGGGTGGAAGGTTGCTGCGCCAGTGGCTGGAGGCGCCGTTGCTCAACCTTCTGGCAATCCGGCGACGTCAGGACGCCGTGGAGGAATTGCTGAATACACCATCGACGCGGCAGATATTGCGGGATCGTCTGAAATCCGTGTATGATCTGGAACGAATTCTTACCCGCATTGAGGTTGGCAGCGCCAATGCCCGTGATTTGGCGGCGTTGCGAAGTTCTTTCGAGACTTTGCCGGAACTGAAGCGCGTCCTGTGTGAACTGAAAACGACGACATTGGGGGAAATTGGTCTGACTATGGCCACCCATGCCGATTGCGCGGAAATGATCAGCGCGGCCATTGTCGATTCGCCGCCGTTTTCCGTACGCGAAGGCGGCTTCATCCGCGACGGGTATGATCTGGAACTTGACGAATTGCGCAGCCTGTCGCGCGACAGCCGGCAGTGGGTACAGGACTTGGAGGCCCGGGAACGGGAAAGCACCGGTATCAAATCCTTGAAAATCAGTTACAACAAGGTGTTCGGCTATTATATAGAAGTGACGCACGCCAATACGACGGCCGTGCCGGCCTACTATGTCCGCAAACAGACGTTGGTCAATGCGGAACGATATATCACGCCGGAACTCAAGGATTTTGAAACCAAAATCCTGGGCGCCCAGGAGAAGATCATCAATATTGAATATCATCTGTTTTGCACGGTACGGGATTTCATTCAGAAACAATTGCGGGAGATTCAGGGAACGGCCCGCAATTTGGCCGTTCTGGATTGTCTGCTGTCGTTTGCGGAAGCGGCGGCGAATCATCGCTATATCCGCCCTGAACTGACGGACGACCGGCGCATCGCCATCCGGGACGGCCGTCACCCCGTGGTGGAGAGGCTTTTGTCCGGAGAAATTTTTGTGCCCAATGATACGGTGCTGGATTCGGACGAATGCGAAGTCATGATTTTGACTGGGCCGAACATGGCCGGTAAATCGACTTATNNCATCACCGGCCCCAACATGGCCGGTAAATCGACTTATATGCGGCAGGTGGCATTGCTGACATTGATGGCGCAAGCCGGATCGTTCATTCCGGCCCGGGAGGCTTTTATTTCGCCGGTGGACCGGATTTTCACCCGGGTCGGCGCCAGCGACGACCTGGCCACGGGGCAATCCACATTCATGCTGGAGATGAACGAAGTTTCACAGATCCTGAAGCACGCGACCTCACGCAGCTTGATCATTCTCGACGAGATTGGCCGGGGGACCAGTACCTTCGACGGCATGAGCATTGCCCGGGCCGTGGTGGAATATATTAAAGACCGAATTCGCGCCAAAACAATTTTTGCCACGCATTATCATGAATTGACCTGTCTGTCGGAATGGCGGCCAGGTATTCAAAACTTCTCCATGGCCGTCAAAGAGCGGGGCAACGATGTGGTATTCCTGCGCCGCGTGGTCGCCGGCGGCGCTGACAAGAGTTACGGGATCCATGTCGCGAAACTGGCCGGGCTGCCGGCGAAAGTTGTGGAGCGGGCACAGGAATTGTTGGCGCAAATTGAAAGGGAAGCTGCCTGCATTCCGGCGCCTCCGGCAGGTAAAGCGGTGGAACCGGAAGCCGCGTTGTCGTTGTTCCGGTCGACGTTGGCGGACGAACTGCTGGCCATCGACGTGATGACGCTGACGCCGCTGGAAGCCCTCAATGTGTTGCATAAGTTGAATCTCCAGGCGAAACAGGAGGCCGGTAAGTTGTGACTACCTCGACGATCATTGCACTGTTGGATGATCAATCGATCAATAAAATTGCCGCCGGGGAAGTCATTGACCGTCCTTCATCCGTGGTGAAGGAACTGGTGGAGAATTCGCTGGATGCGGGAGCTCGGCGAATCGAAGTGGAAATTTCGGCCGGCGGTGTCGGGAAAATTGTCGTACGCGACGACGGTTGCGGCATGTCGGCCGCCGATGTGAGAATGGCCATATTGCGCCATGCGACCAGCAAAATCCGCAGCGCCGAAGAACTGGTTGATGTTGCTTCCTTGGGATTCCGCGGCGAGGCGTTGCCCAGCATCGCATCCGTTTCGAGATTTCAGCTGATCAGCCGCCAACCGGCGGCGGCGTTCGGAACCCGGCTGGAAATGGCGGGAGGGCAGCTGCTGGATGTGTTGGAATGCGGCGCTGAAATTGGCACGGTGGTGATGGTGGGCGATCTGTTTTTCAATACACCGGCGCGGCTGAAATTTATGAAAACGCCGGCAGCTGAAAGCGCCCACATCCATGATGCAGTGGTTAAGCTGGCCATTTCGCGGCCGGACGTCACCTTCCGCCTCAGCAACAATGATCGAATCACCCTGCATACTCCCGGGACCGGGAACCTGTCCGATACACTGTCCGCGCTGTATGGCCCGG
>DCTI01000101.1 GCA_002329525.1 Negativicutes bacterium UBA1444 | reverse complement strand
TCAGGGAAGCGTCGTTGAGCTGCAATTTTTCAAGAGCGTCCCGCAGATTGTCGAATTCGCTGCTTTCCACCGGATACATGCCGCAGTACACCATCGGCGTCACCTTGCGGTATCCCGGCAGCGGCTCCTGCGCGGGCCGGGCGGCGTCGGTGATGGTATCTCCCACCCGCACTTCCTTCAAATTCTTGATCCCGGCGATCACATAACCGACCTGTCCCGGCCCCAGTTCGGCCATGGCGGTCAGCGAAGGCCGAAACACCCCGACCTCGGTCACCTCGAAACTGCGGCCGCTGTGCATCATCTGGATTTTCATGCCGGTGGCGATCGTACCGTCCATGACCCGGACATAGGAAATCACGCCACGGTAGGAATCAAAGTGGGAATCGAAAATCAGCGCCCGGGTCGGCGCCTGCGGATCGGCTTTCGGCGCCGGAATCCGGTTAACGATCGCTTCCAGGACCGCCGGCACGCCTTCGCCCGATTTCGCGCTCACCAACACGGCGTCCTGGGCGTCGATGCCGATGACTTCCTCGATTTCCCGCTTTACCTTCTCGACATCCGCGCTCGGTAAATCGATCTTATTGATGACCGGAATGATTTCCAGATTGTGATCCAGCGCCAGATAGACGTTGGCCAGCGTTTGCGCCTCAATGCCCTGCGAAGCGTCGATCACCAGCAGAGCCCCTTCGCAGGCGGCCAGACTGCGGGAAACTTCGTAGGAAAAGTCGACATGCCCGGGGGTGTCGATCAAATTCAGCATGTAGGTTTGCCCATCCTGCGCCACATAGTCGAGCCGAACGGCCTGCGCCTTGATGGTGATGCCGCGTTCCCGCTCCAGATCCATCTGGTCCAGGAGTTGATCTTCCATCTGGCGGGCCGCCACCGTGCCGGTAATCTCAATCAAACGGTCGGCCAGCGTCGACTTGCCGTGATCAATATGGGCGATGATGGAAAAATTGCGAATGTGGGAGGTTTTCAAATTTCGGCTCCTTTATATTTGCGATCTATTCCTTTCTAATTATATTGACTTTATGCCGCTGGTCAAGTGCCCGTCTCGCGCCGGCGGGCGCAAAGTCCCGGTCGTTGGCTCCGCCGGGGAAACTTTCGCAAATAATCCGGGAAAGAACGCCGGATTTCCCTTGCAATTTCCCCGCCATCGTGCTAAAATTTTCACCGTAGCCTGTGTAACCTGTGCACAAGGAGGTGAATCCCTTGCCACAAATCAAATCTTCCATCCGCAGCGTAAAAACTGATGCTGAAAGACGCGCCTCGAATTTTTCCGTGAAATCCACTGTCAGGACTGCCATCCGCAAAACGGCGGAGTCCGCAGCGGCCGGTAAAGCTGACGAAGCCACGACTCTGCTTGCCAAGGCGGCAAGCACGATCGATAAAGCTGCGTCCAAAGGCGTACTCCATAAAAATGCCGCCGCGCGCAAAAAATCGCGTCTGGCCAAGAANNGTTAATTCTGCCGCGAAGTAATCGATTGGCAGTGTAATTTCCTTACCTGAAAACCCTGTCCGTGTGGACAGGGTTTTTTGCGTTGGTTGGCGCGGTTTTACCGGCACAGCTCGATGATCAGTCGTTCCAGATAAGGTTTGGGGTCGCCGCCGGACCGGCTGGCCACATTGGCGTCGGCCAGGGTCAACAGCGCCTGCTTCAGCGCGTCGCTTCGAAACGAGCGGCTTTGGGCGATCACCCGGCTCACCATTCCCGGACTGCCGCCTTTTGTCCCCAAGGCCGCTGCCATTTCCGTCTCGCTCCCCCGTCGGTCGATCACCTGCCGGACCTGCCACCAGCGGCGGATGTTGTAGGCCAGCAGACCGATAATTTTGAGTGGCGGCTCTTTGCCGACGAACAGTTCCTCCAGGCGGGCCAGCGCCCGCTCCGTCTGACGGCGGGCCAGCGCGTCCGTCATGGCAAAGGCGGAGACTTCCGGCACCGCCGCCATCACTTCCTCCAAAGCCTTTTTGCTGATTTTAGGATCATTGCCCACGAACAGGGCGGCCTTCTCGATTTCGGACGCCAGAAACCCGCGCGGGACCTGATTCATGGTCGCAACCACCGCCAGCAGATGGTCCAGTGCCTCCCGTTCCAGCCGTTTTCCCAACGCCGTCAACCGGTCTTCCACCCAGGCCCGGATTTCCCGTTCCTCCTGCGGCCGAAACGGGTTCAGTTCCCGGACTTGCCCGTGTTCCGCGGCCAGTTTCGTCAGTTTTCGCCGTTTNNCCGTTTGTCCGCCTTGGTTGCGGTAAACACCAACGTCGTATAATCCGGCATATGGCCGAACAGGGTCAACAAGCGGGAGTCCGCGAGGTCCCCAGACTCCTTGCCGCCTTCCTCCGTATCGCCGGCGTCGTCCTCGTCCTCAGCATCGGCTTTTCGCCGCGTTGCCTGAAACAGTTTGGTGTTACGGATTACGACGACTTTGCGTTCACCGAAGAACGGCGCACTGTCCACCAGATTCAGCAACTCGGGAACCGCCGGGTCCGCCTCCAAAACGGTCAGATTGAATTCGCGCTCGTCCGGCGTCAGCAGCGAGTCCACGACCTGATCGGCNNCTCGCCGAAAAACAGATATATCTGCGGTTTTGCCGCCAGTGCACGGGCCATGTTTTCAGACTCCTTTTCGTTCCGCTATCTATTCGACGTGCTCACTCAAACTTCAGGGAATCGTCCACACAGACGGACTCCCGGGGCAGTCGGGAAAGGTCAAAGACAGAAACCAGTTCCCGAGGTGACGCCGGCATCGGCCGGTCGATCAATCCCGCCCAGGCCGCCAGCTGGCCGACGATTTTTTGCGCCGGCACACCCGCTCCGCGCAGTGCCGCGATCGCCAATGAACCGTGCCGTTTGGAGAGGCGGCTGCCGTCGCGGCCGATCAGCAGCG
>DCTI01000252.1 GCA_002329525.1 Negativicutes bacterium UBA1444 | reverse complement strand
GAGATAATGCGGTGGGGGCGGCCTGGTGGGCCCGGAACCGCGGGGTGGTGCAACAACGCTGAATCTGTTTCAGGAAGCCGATGCCCTGAGTGTCACGGAACTGACATTTCACATACGTCGGTTGTTCGATGAAGACTCTTTGCTGAACCGGGTTGCCGTTCGGGGCGAATTGTCCAATTTTCGCCGGCACCATTCCGGTCATTGTTATTTTACACTGAAGGATTCAGCCGCGGCCCTGCGCTGTGTCATGTTTCGCAGCCGGGCCGTATCATTGCGGTTCGAACCGGCTGACGGAATGCAGGTGAGGGTTTTGGGCCGTGTCGCCGTTTATGAGCGCGACGGTTCCTACCAGCTTTATGTCGACTCGATGGTTGCCGACGGGTTGGGGGATTTGAGCGTCGCTTTCGCCAGACTGCGGGAAAAGTTGCTGGAGGAAGGTTTGTTTGACGATTCCCGCAAACAGCCGCTGCCATTGTTGCCGCGGGCGATCGGCGTTGTTACTTCGCCAACGGGCGCGGCGCTGCGCGACATTGTCACAGTGGCGCGCCGAAGGCATGCCGGAATTCCGATCCTGCTGGCACCGGTGGCGGTTCAGGGTGAAGAAGCCCCGGAGCAGATTGTGCGGGGAATTCAACTGCTGGACCGGTCCGGCCGGGTGGATGTGATCATTATCGGACGCGGCGGCGGCAGTATCGAAGAATTATGGGCCTTCAACGACGAGCGGGTGGTCCGGGCCGTTGCGGCGGCGACGACTCCCATCGTTTCGGCAGTTGGCCACCAGACGGATTATACACTCAGCGACTTCGCAGCGGACCGCCGGGCCGCTACGCCTTCACAGGCGGCGGAAATCGTGACTCCCGACCGGTTGGCCCTGATCCAGCGGTTACGGACAAACCAGCACCGCCTGAATCAATCGCTGCTGAACCGGCTGATCCGGCGACGCCTGCGCCTGGAACGCTGCCTGGCCTCCAATTTGTTCCGCCGCCCGCAGGAAATCCTGCAGGAACGGATGCAAAGACTGGACCAGTTGCAGGACCGTCTGGCCGGTGCCGTCGAAACTCTGCTCAACAGGAAACAACAACGCTGGCAGTTGGCCAATGAGAAGCTGAATTTATTGGACCCGCTGCGCGTGCTGCAACGGGGTTACAGTGTTGTGCGGCGCCAGGACGGTCAGGTTGTCCGGCGGGCGGAAACCGTCGGGCAAGGCGACCGGCTGGATGTTTGGCTGCAGGAAGGCAGACTGGGCGTCGTAGTGACGGAAACGGAGAAAGCGAGGCAGTCATGAAAAAGAAAGAAAGCAAGGAAGCCGTCGCCGGCCTGAGCTTTGATGAGGCGCTGGCCCGGTTGGAGTCACTGGTGGACGAGATGGAACGGGGAGATCTGACCCTGGAGGAAGCCATGCGGAAACACGCGGAAGGATCGGCTCTGTCGAAGTATTGCCTGCAACAGCTGCAGCTGGCGGAAACCGCCGTAAATAAAGTAATTCGCGAATCCAACGGGACTTTGTCGGAAATGGATTTGATTTTGCCGGAGGCAGACTAATGTGGCGTAATTATTTAAAAGAACACCAAATCCAGGTCGAGGCTTGCCTGCAAACCCTGGTTCCCGCCCAGGCCGGACCGTTGTCCCGTATCATGGAATCCATGCGCTACAGCCTGTTTGCCGGCGGCAAGCGATTACGGCCGATTTTGCTGCTGGCCGCGGCGGATGCGGTCGGCGCCGTAGGAAGTCGTTTTCTGCAGTCGGCCTGCGCACTGGAAATGATCCATACCTATTCGTTGATCCATGACGATTTGCCGGCTATGGATGACGATGATTACCGGCGGGGGCGCCTCACCAATCACAAAGTATTTGGCGACGGCATGGCGATTTTGGCGGGGGACGGCCTGTTGACCCTGGCTTTTGAAACGCTGCTGTCGCAAACGGAAGTGGCGCCGGAAATCCTCGCGCGGGTGGCGCGGGAAGTGGCGCAGGCGGCCGGGCCGGCGGGAATGGTCGGTGGACAGGCGATCGACCTGGAATCGGAAGGGCAGCTGCCGTCACCGGATGTCATGAAACTGATGCACCGGCTGAAAACTGGCGCACTGTTTCGGGCCAGTCTGCGGGCGGGCGCCATGCTGGGCGGCGGCTCCGAGGAGGATCTGCGCAGCTTGACCGACTATGCGGAACATTTCGGTCTGGCGTTTCAGATTACCGACGATATTCTGGATGTCACCGGCACCGAGGAAGCCCTGGGCAAACCCATCGGCAGCGACGAAAAAAATCAAAAGGCAACGTATGTGTCCGTCTATTCCCTGACGGAAGCCCGGCGGATGGCGCAAGCGGCGGTGTCGGACGCCGTCGCGGCGCTGGAACGTTTCGGCGACCGGGCCTGGGTGCTGCGGAGTCTGGCAGAGTACCTGCTGACTCGCGACAGCTGAGGCGGCGTATATGAAAGACTTGTTGGCTGCATTGCTCCGGAATCAGGTTTTTATGTCGGCCATTGCAGCCTGGACCGTGGCGCAGTTGACCAAAATCCTGCGTGATATTTTTCGGGGGAATTTTCGATGGGAACGCCTGACCGGTGCTGGCGGAATGCCGAGCTCCCATTCGGCGATGGTGGTGGCGACGACTTTTTCCGCAGGGTTGACGGCCGGCTTTGACAGCCCGTTTTTTGCCATTGCCTTCGTCATGTCGGGAATCGTCATGTATGACGCCGCCGGTGTCCGCCGCCATGCCGGCCGCCATGCCCGTGCCCTGAACCGCATCATCCAGGAACTCAAGGGCGAACATCCCCTGAAAAACATCCGCCTCAAGGAACTGATCGGCCATTCCCCCATGGAAGTGTTGGCCGGCGCGGTCCAGGGACTCATTGTCAGCTGGATTGTCTGCCGAATACTGTACGTCTGAAAGGAGCCCTGTTTTGAACTGCAAGTTGGAAAATCTGTGTTTACCCGCTGATATCGCCCGGCTTTCCTTCGAGGAATTGGCCGGATTGGCCGGCGAAATCCGGGAGCTGATGATTCAGACGGTTTCCCGTAACGGCGGTCATCTCGCCTCCAACCTGGGCGTGGTTGAGCTGACATTGGCCCTGCACAAAGTGTTCGAAACGCCCCGGGATCGGATTGTGTTCGATGTCGGCCATCAGTCCTACGTTCACAAAATTCTGACCGGGCGTCTCGACCGTTTCGGCACCTTGCGGACCTACAAGGGAATCTGCGGTTTTCCCCGCCGGGACGAAAGCATTCATGACGCTTTTGGGGCGGGCCATTCCAGCACTTCGGTATCCGCGGCGCTGGGCATTGCCCTGGCGCGGGATCTTCGCGGCGAAAAGCACAAAGTGGTGGCGGTGATCGGCGACGGTTCCCTGACCGGCGGCCTTGCCTTCGAAGGCATGAATCACGCCGGGCATCTGAAACGTGATTTGATCGTGGTTTTGAACGACAATGAAATGTCGATCAGCAAAAATGTCGGCGCGGTATCCCACTATCTGGCGAAAATGCGCCTGACGCCTACTTATTCCTGGGCCAAGCACAATATTGAATTTTTGCTGCGCCGGATTCCGGCCATCGGCGACAGTGTGGCGAACACGGCCGAGCGGATGAAAGGAAGCGTAAAATATCTGCTGGTTCCCGGAATGTTTTTTGAAGAGCTGGGATTCACTTATTTGGGCCCGATTGACGGGCATGATTTGCCGTTGCTGGTGGAAGTGCTGGAGAAGGCGAAAAGCCTGCGGACGCCGGTGTTGGTGCATGTTTTGACTCAAAAGGGGAAGGGCTATCCGCCGGCGGAATGTCAGGCCGACAAGTTTCACGGCGTCGGTCCGTTTTGCATCGAATCCGGCCAGGCGCTCAAGGGGTCGCCTTCG
This sequence comes from Negativicutes bacterium UBA1444, assembly GCA_002329525.1. Taxonomy (GTDB): domain Bacteria; phylum Bacillota; class Negativicutes; order UBA1444; family UBA1444; genus UBA1444. Next base: position 9,025 of record DCTI01000252.1, on the reverse strand, counting down.
CCGACGTATACATCAGTGTTTGGTGACGCCATGGTGGAATTGGCCGGGAAAAATCCGGATGTGGTGGGAATTACTGCCGCGATGTCGGGCGGCACGGGCTTAGATGCATTCGCCGCTAAATTTCCCGAACGCTTCTTTGACGTCGGCATTGCCGAGCAACATGCCGTGACGATGGCGGCGGGGCTGGCCTCCCAAGGGAAACGCCCTGTGGTAGCGGTTTATTCGACGTTTTCCCAGCGGGCGTTTGACAGCCTGATTCATGATGTGTGTCTGCAAAATCTGCCGGTTGTTCTGGCCTTGGATCGGGCCGGACTGGTCGGTGAGGATGGACCGACTCACCATGGCTCCTTTGATTTGTCGTTTGCCCGGATGATTCCGAACCTGACGATCATGGCGCCCAAGGATGAGGCGGAACTGCGGGACATGCTGCACACCGCGCTGACGGTCAACGGCCCGGTACTGTTGCGTTATCCGCGCGGCCGGAGCGAAGGGTTCGAGCTTTCGGCGGAGCCGTCCTTATTGCCGATCGGCCAGGGCGAATGGCTGCGGCAGGGCGGTGACCTAGTCTTCGTGGCAGTGGGAACGATGGTCCAGGCAGCGGTGAAAGCAGCGGATATTCTTAAGAAAACCGGCATTTCGGCCGGGGTGGTGAATGCCCGTTTTGTCAAACCGCTGGACGAAGCGCTGCTCTGCAAAATTGCCGGACACGCCCGTTATATTGTCACATTGGAAGAAAACAGCCTCATGGGCGGATTTGGCTCCGCCGTCCTGGAGACCCTGAATTCGCTGGGAATCGAGGGGCCCAAAGTCCTTCGTTTGGGCTTGCCGGACCGGTTCATCGAACAGGGGTCCAGGGAAGAACTTCTGGAATGTTTGGGCTTGAATCCGGCCGGTATCGCCAGCAAGGTTCAACAGTTTGTAGGGGTGGATTCCTGTGTCATTACTTCGGCTTGACGCCCTGGTGGTCCAAAAAGGCCTGGCCAGTGGCCGGGATCAGGCTAAAGCTTATATTTTGGCCGGACAGATTACCGTGAATGGAAAGCGGGTCGACAAAGCCGGCTCCATGGTGGAGGAAACCGCCGATGTTGCGTTTACCGGGCACGCCAACCCGTTTGTCAGTCGGGGTGGCTTGAAGCTGATCAAGGCATTGGAAACTTTCCATGTTGATCTGACCGGGAAACGGGTGCTGGATTTGGGAGCATCCACCGGCGGATTTACCGACTGTGCCCTGCAACGGGGCGCCGACCATGTGGTGGCCGTGGATGTGGGATATGGACAACTGGCCTGGTCGTTGCGCAGCGATTCCCGGGTGACGGTGCTGGAGCGGACCAATGCCCGTTATCTGACATTGGAACTGATCGGGGAAGCGGTCGATTTTATCAGTGCGGATCTTTCCTTTATATCGCTGACCAAAATTATTCCGGTTTTGCCGCCGCTGCTCAAGCCGGCCGGCGAGCTGGTGCTGTTGGTGAAGCCGCAGTTTGAGGCGGGCCGGGAACAGGTCGGCAAAAAAGGCGTGGTAAAAGATCCCCTGGTGCATATCGAGGTGATTGAGCGAGTGGCAGACTGTGCCCGACTGCATGGACTGACGCCGCTTGAACTGGACTTTTCTCCCATCACCGGCCCGGAAGGCAACATCGAGTACTTGTTGCATTTGGCGCCGGCGGCCGAGCCGCCGGTGGATTTTTCCGCGCGGGTCGCCCAAACCGTGACGACCGCCCATCAAAGTCTGCAACCGGGACGGAGGTAGCATTTTGTTGACCGTTGGCTTGTTCCCCAATACCAAGAAACAGGGCGTGGCGACAGTCCTGGAATGGCTGATTCATTTTTTGCAGGAAAATAAGGTGAATGTGCGAATGCCGGCGGAAGCCGCTGCTGCCATGGAACATCCGGAACTGGGGTGCAGCCGGGAGGTACTGGGCGCCGAACTGGCGGTTGCACTGACCTTGGGCGGCGACGGGACACTGTTGTGCACGGCGCGGGAAGTCGCCCCCTATGGTGTGCCGGTCTGCGGAATCAACATGGGCCAGCTGGGATTTCTCACGGAAATCGAACTGGCCGACTTGGCGCCTTCCATGGAACGGCTGGTTCGGGGCGAATATTCGATTGAAGACCGTCCGATGCTCGAAGCTGTGGTGGACCGGCCGGAAGGAGCGTTGGTCGCTGCTTCGGCCCTCAATGACGTGGTGATTGCCAAAGGCGGTTTTTCCCGGATGATCCGCCTGAAATTGTATATTGGCGACCGATTGACCGCCAACTATCCGGCCGATGGTCTGATTGTCGCGACAGCGACCGGCTCCACCGGTTATTCCCTTTCCGCCGGCGGGCCGATTGTCAGCCCCAATTTGCCGGTGACCATCATTACGCCGATTTGTCCGCATAGTCTCAATACCCGGTCCCTGGTGGTGTCGGATACGGAAGAAATTCGGATTGTAACCCAGGCCACCCATGAAGATATCGTCTTGACAGTGGACGGGCAGACACTGCATAACTTGCGATCCGGCGACAAAATTTTGGTGAGACGGTCACCGTTCCAGGCCCGATTCGTAAAACTCAGCGGCAGCAGCTTTTATGAATCCCTGCGGACCAAACTACGCCGCAGCGATCCCGATGATCCCGCGTAACGTNNCGCCGGCTCTGGACGAAGCGGGTTGCGTGGTCGATGCGACGGCGGGAAACGGTCATGATGTATTGTTCCTTTGCCAGCAAACACAACCGGATTGCCGGGTCTGGGCCTATGACATCCAAACGGCGGCAATCGCCGTCAGCACGGCTTTGCTGAACCGGCACGGATTTGGGGCAAAGGCGCGGCTGGTCCATAGCAGTCATGCGAATATCGCAGCATACATTCGGGAACCGGTGGACGCAGCAATATTCAATCTGGGATATTTGCCCGGGCAGGATCATGCGGTGACCACCGAACCAGAGGCGCTGGCAGAGGCGTTGTCGGGATTGCGAACTTTACTGGCGTCAGGCGGACGGATCGCCATCGTGGCGTATCCCGGTCACGAACCGGGCCGGCGGGAAGTCGAGTTTCTGGAAGCGTATTTGTCCGCTTGGCCGCAGCAATCGTTTACCATTGGCCGGCTCAGTTTCATCAACCAAAAAAATGATCCGGCAATCCTCTATACTATTGGCAAAACGGGGAGGCAACAGAATGAAAACACATCGCCAATCAAAAGTGAAGGAAATCGTGGAACGGAACGTCATCCGGACCCAGGACGAGCTGGCTGACGCTTTGCGCCAGGAGGGAATCGACGTTACGCAGGCCACTGTATCCCGCGACATCAAGGAATTGATGCTGGTCAAGGTGCCTTCCGGCGACGGCAGTTACCGATACGCGTTCCCATCCGAACGGAACGTCACGGTATCGGTGGCCCGGCTGGAGAAAACCTTTCAGGATTCTGTCCTGTCGATTGACCACAGCGGCAATATCGTTGTTTTGCGAACGCTGCCGGGAACGGCGCAGGCCGTCGCCTATGTGCTGGACAATGTTCGCTGGCCGGAAATTATCGGCACGGTTGCCGGCGATGACACCATTTTTCTCGTCATCAAGCCCGAAACAGCGGTTGTGTCGGTGAGAGAACGACTGGAATCGATTTTGTAGAGGGGATTCATTTGCTGCAGGTACTGAAAGTCTTCAATTTTGCCCTCATTGAGCAGGCTGAAATCGAATTTTCCGGCGGGTTCAATGTGCTGACCGGGGAAACCGGTGCCGGAAAATCCATTGTCGTGGATGCTTTGAGCGTGGTGTTGGGCGGACGTTCTTCGCTGGACATGATCCGTGGCGGCAGTGAGCAGTTTCGGGTCGAGGCTGTGTTTAATCTGGAAAACCATTCGGCCGTGCGGTCTTTGCTGTCCGATCAGGCCATTCCCCTGGAAGAGGACGGGCGGCTCTATATCAGTCGCACCGTGTCCCGGCAAGGGAAGAACACCGTGTTGTTGAATGGGACGCATGCACCGTTGTCATTGTTGCGAACGATCGGCGACGGTCTGCTGGATATGCATGGCCAGCACGAAAACCAGGCGTTGTTGCGGCCGGAGTCCTACCTCGGGTTGCTGGACGGTTCGGATCCGGCGCTGGAATCGCCGTTGGGGCGCTATCAGCAACTGTATAGGCTGTGGCGGCAGACCCGGGACAAAATCGCCGCAGTGGACAAGGATGACCGGCAGCGGGCCCAGCGAACCGATTTGCTAAAATGGCAACTTCAGGAAATTGAGGCCGCCAAGTTACGCGAAACGGAAGAAGAAGAACTGGAGCGGCAAATTGCGTTATTGACGCATGCGGAAAAAATCAGCACGGCCGTTGGATCAGCCTGGTCAGTTTTGTCGGAAAGCGGCCGCCAGGGAAAAAGCGTGATCGACCTATTGCAGGAGTGTCGTCGGAATTTGGACAGCGCCGCCCGCTATGACGAAGCGCTGACTGCTTATTCCCGGCAATTGGCGGAAGCGTTGGTTCTGCTGGAAGATATGGCACCGGAGCTGTCCGACTACTTGGACCGGATTGAGGCAGATCCTGGCCGGTTGGCGAAGTTCCAGGAGCGAATGGATTTGATTTATCGGCTCAAACAAAAATATGGCGCAGCGGTGTCGGAGGTTTTGCGGTATGCCGAAGAGGCACGCACCGAACTGGCGACATTGGAGCGGCATGACGAACTTTTGGCCGATTTGCGACGATTGCTGGAAAAGCAAGACCGGGAACTGGCACAGGCAGCGGCGGAATTGAGCCAGCGGCGGATTCAGGCCGCCGAAATCATGGGCCGGGCAATTGCCGGGCAGCTTAAGGACCTGGGAATGCCGGGAGCCCAATTTGCAGTCAGGGTTTCTTCGGAGGAAGAATACGGTCCGTCCGGCACGAATCAGGTCCGGTTCGAATTTTCCGCCAACCCCGGCGAAGAATTGCGATTGTTGTCCAAAGTTGCTTCCGGTGGGGAACTTTCGCGGGTGGCATTGGCGATTAAGACTGTTTGTGCCAAGATTGACGGCGCCCAGGTGATGGTTTTTGACGAGATCGATTCCGGCGTGGGCGGGCAAACGGCGCGCAAGGTCGCCGAAAAAATCGGCCAGGTCGCCGCACGGAAGCAGGTGCTGTGCATTACGCACCTGCCGCAAATTGCTTCCATGGCGGATTGTCATATCCATATCGAAAAAAGGGTAGTAAGTGAGCGTACCCAGACTTTCGTGCAACGCTTGTCCGAAGATGAACGCCTGGCGGAGCTGGCCAGGATGATCGGCGGCGAGCCGATATCGCCGGCCGGCTTGGCGAACGCGGCCGACATGATCCGGCTGTCGGCGGAACTGAAAAACCAACAAGCGGCGACGCACCCTGAGGCCGGATTGCAGCTTCTTGCCTGACGGGTGATGTTTTCTGCTTATTTTATAGAAAAGAGGCGGGAGCATGAAGAAGAAATATCGGGTATTAGCCATCAACCCCGGTTCGACATCCACCAAAATTGCGGTTTACGAAGAAGAAATCAGCCTGTTTGAAGAGACGATCCGCCACAGTGCCGAGGAATTGTCAGCTTTTGCCGATATCTATGCCCAGTATGACTTTCGTCGGGAATTGGTCGAACAGGCCCTGGCCAAGCACGGCTTTGCAGTGACGGATCTGCAGGCCATTGTCGGTCGCGGCGGCGCACTGAAACCGATCGCCGGCGGCACGTACATGGTAAATGCAGCCATGGTGGACGATCTTCATCATCATGTTCAGGTTCATCACGCCTCCAATTTGGGCGGACTGATCGCCTTGGGTATCGCCGAACCTTGCGGTTTGCCGGCGTTCATCGTCGACCCGGTCTGCGTGGATGAACTGGAGCCCATTGCCCGCATCAGCGGTTGGCCGGAAATGCCCCGGCGCAGTATTTTCCACGCCCTGAACCTGAAGGCGACTGCGCGCCGCGCCGCCCACGATCTGGGGAAATCGGTCGATGAAGTGACCCTGGTTATGGGGCATCTCGGAGGAGGCATTTCCTTCACCGTACAGCAGAACGGACGGATGATCGATGTGATCAATCCGATGGATGGCGGCGCGTTGTCGCCGGAACGGGCCGGTTATCTGCCGCTCAGTCCCCTGGTTGAATTATGTTATTCCGGCCGCTATACCTTCCCGGAACTGATGCGGAAGATGGTCGGTCGCGGCGGGTTGATCGCCCATTTGGGCACCGGAGACGCCCGCGAGGTGGAAAGCCGGATCGATGCCGGTGACGCGCAGGCCGAATTGGTCTATCAGGCCATGGCCTATCAGATCGCCAAAGAGCTGGCGGCGATGACGGTGGTGGTGAACGGTCGCTTCGACGCGATTGTCCTGACCGGAGGACTGGCTTATTCGCGGCGTCTGGTGGCGATGATCCGGGAGCGGGTTCAGTTCCTGGGCCAAGTGCTGGTATATCCGGGCGAAGACGAACTGCTGGCGTTGGCGCAGGGAGCGCTGCGCGTGCTTCACGGGGAAGAGTCCGCAAAAATTTACGAATAGAGGATGCAATCATGGAGTTTGATTTGGGTGCGTTTCGGCGGGAAGAGGAACAGAAGCCCCGCATCAAGGTCCTGGTCGGGGAATTCGGCAGCGGGAAAACCGAACTGGCGGTAAATTTGGTGACGTATATGCAAAAATCCGGCCTGAAAACGGCGGTTGTTGATATGGATCTGGTCAAACCCTATTTTCGGACCCGGGAACACCGGCAACAGCTTGAAGCGGATGGCGTAACCGTGATTATGCCGCAGGCCGGGCTGGCCCATGCGGACTTGCCGGTCATGCCCCAGGGCTTGCCGCGTGTGCTGGGCAGCCCGGAGTTTCGGGTCGTGATTGATGTCGGTGGCGCTAAATCGGCTATCGTTTTGGGCCAGGTGAGAAAATCCATCCAGGAAAACGGCTGTGAGGTACTGATGGTAGTCAACGTTTGCCGTCCCTTTTCCCGGAATGTTGACGAAATTGTCACCGCCATGCGAAACGTGGAGGCTGCTTCCGGCCTTGCCGTTACCGGCTTGGTCGGCAACACCAATCTGGGGGCCGCCACCACCATGCAGCATGTGGCGACCGGCGCGCAAATCGTCGGGCAGGTTGCCGAGACTACCGGGTTGCCGCTGCGATGGCTGGTGCTGCCGCCTTGGCTCTATGGCCAGATGGAGGAAGCAACGCCGATTTTGCCGCTTCATCCCCGGACCGCCTATCCGTGGGACGAGTAAATAATAAAGCCAAACCGGCCCCTGCGGGGGCCGGTTTGTTGAATTGGGTCCGCGCAGGGAACTGAAGGAGACGATGTAATGGACGAACATTTAAAGGAAACCTTTGTTTCCGCCGAACAAATCTATTCCGGCAAGGTGGTAAATTTGCGGCGGGACATCGTATGCTTACCGAATGGAAAACAGGCGTCCCGGGAAGTCGTGGAACATCCGGGGGCGGTTGCCATTATCCCGGTGCTGCCGGACGGCAGAATTCTGCTGGTCCGTCAATTTCGCCATCCGGTCGGGCAGGTGTTACTGGAAATTCCCGCCGGCAAGCTGGATCCTGGCGAAAGCCCCGATGCGTGCGCTGCGCGTGAACTGGAGGAGGAAACGGGATACCGGGCAAAGTCGTTGGAACGCAAGGCATCGGTCTTTACCGGTCCCGGCTTTACGAACGAGGTGATCCATTTGTATCTGGCGCATGATTTATTCAAAACGGCGGTCAATCCGGATGAGGATGAATTCCTGGAAGTCGGCGCCTATACGCCGGAGGAAATCCGCCGCCTGGTCAGGGAAGGCCTGCTTTGCGACGCGAAGACGATTTCCGGACTCTATTTGCTTCAGGACGATTAACGGCAGATCGCGGGAGGTTTTCATGGAAGACCTGTTGGAGGAATTCCTGCATTATATCACCGTGGAACGCGGATTGGCGCGGAATACGCTTCAGGCTTACGAACGGGATTTGCGTCACTTTCTCGGGTATCTGCGGGAACGTGACATCCGGATCGTCGGTCAGATTCAGCCGCCCCTGTTGGTTGAATATCTCCGTAGTCTTCAAAACGACGGCTTGCGGGCCACGTCGATATCCCGCAAATTATCGGCACTGCGTAATTTTTTCCAATATGCTGTCCGCGAGCGGGTTTTGACGAAGGATCCTTCCGGGATGATCGAATCCATGAAAAAACCGTTGCGGTTGCCGAAAGTGCTCGACGAGGCGGAAATCGCCGCCCTGCTCGAGCAACCGCGCCCCTTGACGCCGGTGGGGCTGCGTGACCGGGCGATGCTGGAACTGATGTATGCCACCGGCGTACGGGTATCGGAACTGGTTTCCCTGAAAGTAAACGATGTGAATCTGGACATGGGATATGTCCGCTGCTTCGGCAAAGGTTCGAAGGAACGCATCGTGCCGATGGGCGACTTGGCCCGTCAGGCCGTCCAGAATTATTTGGACCGGGGACGGCCGCACCTCTTACGGCGAACGCTGGAAGACACCGTATTTCTCAACCAGCGAGGGCAGAAAATGACACGACAGGCGTTCTGGCTGATTTTGCAGGAGGCGGCCCGCCAGGCCGGGATTGCCAAATCGGTGACGCCGCACATGCTGCGGCATTCGTTTGCCACCCATCTGCTCGATCATGGGGCAGACTTGCGGTCCGTTCAGGAAATGCTGGGACATGTCGATATTACCACTACCCAGATTTATACGCACGTATCCCGGACCCGGTTGAAGGAAGTCTATAACCGGACACATCCGCGAGCATAGAAGGGAGGGTGAACCGATGCGCATGCCGGACCTGATTGACCAAAAGAAACGGGGCGGCGTTCATGCCGCGGCGGAAATCGAATACATCATTCAAGACTATATGGCGGGTCATATTCCGGATTACCAAATAGCCGCCTGGCTAATGGCGGTTTGGTTCCGGGGCTTGACTCCGGCGGAAACGTCGCAGCTGACGCTGGCGATGGCCCACTCCGGACAAATCCTCGACCTGTCGAGTATTGATGGCGTAAAAGTTGATAAACACAGTACCGGCGGTGTGGCCGACACTACAACCCTGATTGTGGGCCCACTGGCGGCGGCGGC
>DCTI01000164.1 GCA_002329525.1 Negativicutes bacterium UBA1444 | reverse complement strand
CCGGAATCGATCTAAGAACGCTGGAGAAACCGCCGTTCGGCGGTTTCTCTTTTTTCCTTTTGACGATGATACTCGTGGAACCGTGGACAATAAAAATTCAACAAAAATACCCGTTGACACGATGGCGCGGTGAATGATAGAATGATAAAGCGCCTATGGAGGAGTGTGGCTAATGGCCGCTGATACTCTAAATTTCAAGAAAGTCGCCAAAGTGGTCGGCATCAAACAAAGCCTGAAAGCGGTGGAAAAGGGCAATGCACTGACAGTGTACATTGCTGCAAACGCCGATCAACGGATGATCATGCCGTTGCAGCAGGCCTGTCAGCAGCGAAACCTGCCGGTGGTCACGGATTATACACTGGCGGAACTCGGTGCGGCCTGCGGGATTGATGTCGAAGCCGCTGCGGTGGCGATCTTGAAATAATTATAGTTTGCAGCAATGCAACTTTGAGGAATTTATCTATAAGGAGGTGTGGAAATGCCGACAATCAACCAGTTAGTTCGTCAAGGCAGAGAAGTGTTGGAGAAAAAATCCACTGCGCCGGCATTGAAAGAGTGCCCGCAAAAGCGTGGTGTTTGTACGAGGGTGTACACGACGACCCCCAAAAAACCGAACTCCGCATTGCGCAAAGTGGCACGTGTCCGTCTGACCAATGGAATTGAGGTTACATCGTATATTCCGGGCATTGGGCACAATCTTCAGGAGCACTCCGTGGTTCTGATCCGGGGTGGCCGCGTCAAGGATCTGCCAGGTGTTCGTTATCACATTATCCGTGGTGCTCTCGATACGGCCGGCGTTGCGAAACGCAACCAGTCGCGTTCGAAGTACGGCGCCAAGCGTGGAAAGACGACTGGAAAGAAATAAGGAGGGTTTTTCATGCCGAGAAAAGGCGCGGTTCCCAAACGGGATGTTTTGCCGGATCCCGTATATAACTCAAAAACGGTTACCCGCTTTATCAACAAGATCATGCTCAGCGGGAAAAAAAGCGTAGCGCAGGGCATCGTATATGCAGCGTTTGATGCGATGGCTGCGAAAACGGGCAAGGATCCGTTGGAATTGTTTGAGACTGCATTGAAAAATGTTATGCCGGTTTTGGAAGTCCGGGCTCGCCGGGTGGGCGGCGCGAACTATCAAGTGCCGGTGGAAGTTCGTCCGGACCGTCGGTTTTCCCTGGGGGTTCGCTGGCTGGTCAATCAGTCTCGCGCTCGCAGCGAGAAAACAATGCACGAGCGTTTGGCTGCGGAACTGCTGGATGCTTCCAACAACACCGGCGGCGCTGTGAAAAAACGCGATGACACCCATAAGATGGCGGAANNGATACCCATAAGATGGCGGAAGCCAACAAAGCTTTTGCACATTATCGTTGGTAAAATTTTGACAACATACGTAGAACGTAGGAGTGATGATTGTGGCCAGACAATTCCCGCTTGCTAAGACCCGGAATATCGGAATTATGGCCCACATTGACGCCGGAAAAACTACGACGACTGAACGGATCCTCTTTTACACGGGCCGCGTGCATAAGATGGGTGAAGTGCATGACGGCGCGGCGACGATGGACTGGATGGTACAGGAGCAGGAACGGGGTATTACCATTACCTCGGCTGCAACTACGTGCCAATGGCGTGGGCATAGAATTAACATCATTGATACACCAGGGCACGTGGACTTTACTGTGGAGGTAGAACGCTCGTTGCGCGTCCTTGACGGGGCGGTGGCGGTGTTTTGCGCCAAGGGTGGCGTGGAGCCGCAATCCGAGACGGTGTGGCGCCAGGCTGACAAATATGGCGTGCCGCGGATTGCTTATGTGAATAAGATGGATATCATGGGCGCCGATTTTTATCGGGTCGTTGACATGATGAAGGATCGTTTGGGCGCCAATGCGGTGCCGGTGCAATTGCCGATCGGGTCGGAAGATACCTATAAGGGTATGATCGATTTGATTGAAATGCAGGCAATCATTTACGAAGACGATCTCGGGAAAAAGAGTGAAACCGCCGAAATTCCCGATGACCTCAAGGAACAGGCCGAACTGTACCGGCAGAACTTGTTGGACGCCGTGGCCGAAAATGACGACGAACTAATGATGAAGTATCTTGAGGGAGAAGAGCTGACCAAGGAAGAAATCATGCAGGGAATTCGTCTGGCGACGATTGCCTGCAAAATGACTCCGGTATTCTGTGGCTCTTCCTATCGGAACAAAGGCGTGCAGCCCTTGCTGGATGCAGTGGTTGATTATCTGCCGGCGCCGACGGATATTCCGCCGATTAAAGGTATCAATCCGGAAACACAGGTGGAGGAGTACCGCAACGCTGATGATTCGGCGCCGTTCTCCGCGCTGGCATTTAAGATCATGGCGGATCCGTATGTCGGCAAGCTGACGTTTTTCCGGGTCTACTCCGGGCAGATCACCAGCGGGTCGTATGTCTTCAACTCCACGAAAGGCAAAAAGGAGCGGATTGGCCGGATTTTGCAGATGCACGCCAATCATCGCGAAGACATCGAGGTTGTGTACACCGGCGACATCGCTGCTGCGGTCGGCTTCAAGGATACGGTCACGGGCGATACGCTCTGTATGGAAAAAGAACAAGTGATTCTGGAGTCCATGGTTTTCCCCGAGCCGGTCATTTCGATCGCGATTGAGCCGAAAACCAAGGCGGACCAGGAAAAAATGGGCGTGGCTCTGCAACGCCTGGCTGATGAAGATCCGACCTTCCGGATGCATACCGATTTGGAAACCGGCCAGACCATTATTGAGGGCATGGGCGAGTTGCACCTGGAAATTATCGTGGACCGTTTGTTGAGGGAATTCAAGGTGGATTGCAGCGTCGGGCGTCCTCAGGTGGCCTATCGCGAAACGATCCGCAAAACGGTCAAATCGGAAGGCAAGTTTGTGCGACAGTCCGGCGGCCGCGGCCAATACGGCCATTGCTGGCTGGAACTGGAACCGCTGGAACCGGCATCGGGATTTGTCTTCGAGAACAAAACGGTTGGCGGTTCGATCCCCCGCGAGTACATCAATCCGGTGGAAGCTGGCGCCAAGGAAGCCATGCAGACCGGTCCGATCGCCGGTTATCAGATGGTCGACATCAAGGCGACAGTATACGATGGTTCTTACCACGACGTCGACTCCTCGGAAATGGCGTTCCAGGTCGCCGGTTCAATGGCGCTCCAGGACGCAGTGAAGAAGGCGGACCCGATCATCCTCGAGCCGATTATGTCGGTCGAGGTGACGACACCAGAAGACTTCCTCGGCGACGTCATGGGCGACCTGAAC
>DCTI01000018.1 GCA_002329525.1 Negativicutes bacterium UBA1444 | reverse complement strand
TGGTTTTCGTTATACAAGAAAAAAACTTCTGACAACCCTTCGTGTTGTCAGAAGTCCTCTGTTCCTTGGTTTGTGACGAAATTCGTCACAACAGCCGTAAATTAATCTTTCATGCCCCGGAGCATTCGCTGCACGAACTCGGCCCAGGGAAACAGCCGGCCGGGGCAATCGGTATCCGTATTGACCGCCCGGTGCGGCAGCACTTTTTCCACCGGCAGCCGGTATTTTTTCAGCAGCTCCACCGTCAGCCGGGCAGCCGATTCCAGTTGGGCCGGGTTGGGGCGCTCCCGGTTAAAATCACCCACCAGGACGATGCCGAGGCTCCGCCGATTGGCTCCGAACGCGTGCGCGCCGACCGTCTGTTCCGGCCGCCCGGTTTCCACCGACCCGTCGGCAAAAACCAATTTATGATAGCCGACGCCGGCCCACCCGTTCGACAAATGCAAGTCCTGAATGTCGTCCCGTGACGTCGTGANNGTCGGTTCCCCGCCGCGGGATCAGCCGCTCGGAAAAATACAACCCTGGCCGAAAGTAATTATCGGCGCTGTGCCAGGTTCCATCCGCCGGAAATTCGCCAAGCTCTCCATTAAACCGGCAACCGACGGTTTTTTTCGTTTTGTCCTGGCCGGCAATCGTTCGCGGAGGACCTTCGGTGATCTCAAATCCCTGGATTTTCGAATGCAGGTTGAGACAGGTTTTATCATCATTCGTGAAAAAGAAACGAACCCAGCGCTCCGCCGCCCGGCCCGACTGGATTCTGACAGCAAACTGATCACGCGGGTAACTTCGGATCACGGCCGCCGCACTGTCCTTAGCGGTCAACGCAGCGTACAGCTCCGGGAAATACCGTCCAAAATACCTGATTTTCAGGTTACCGTCCAAAATGACCGTTTGTTTCGCCACACGGTCTTGCGCATCATATTCAATCCACAGCGTAGAATTCATCTCCCGGACCGGCAACGGATATCCGTACGCCCTGGCTCGTTGCCGGCCCAGCTCACGCCATTGCCGATCCGTGTAAAAATGGATTTTGTCTTCTTGTACGATATAAGCCGGGTCGTGTTGCTGTTCGACCAGTTTTCGGGGTTCGCCCAACGCCGGCAACGCAGCCGCCGCAGCCGTTTGCACCGCCCCGGCGGCCGCCAGAACCGCCAACCCGCACAGAAGCATTTTTATCACCCTACTCAATATATATCACCACCATTGATATTTCCATGTTTTGGCCCGCCACCGCACTTTATTAGAGGGTCAGGGCTCCCTGCAACGTCACCGGCGCTCGGTCGCGCCAGACCTTTATCGTCATCACCGGCCCTTTCCCCAACAGTTCGATCAGTTGGGACGGTGAGGTAATGTCGACGCCGTTGATCGACAACAGAACATCTTTCTCCCGGACTTGCAGCTTATCGGCGGCACTGTCCCGGGCGACCGACAACACGAGAAAGCCCACGGAACGGTCGATCCCTAGAGATTTGAGGTCCTCAGCCTCCAGCAGGCGCACCTGAAGTCCGAATCCCTTGGACTGATTCCCCGGGGTCGGCGGCGTCCCCTGACTGATTTTGACGCCAAACGCGTAATTCACAAGTTTAACCGAGATATCCAATCTGGCTCCCTTGCGAATGACCCGCGCAACAATCGTTTCTTCCGACTTGCCGGCGACTGCCTCCCGACAAANNTCTTATCGGCATATACCGTCTCAACGATAACATCCCGATAAGTCAGCGGCGAACCGGGAGCGCCGGAATGGACGACCGCGCCGGCGGATACTTTCGCTTCCTGGAGAACCGATTCCAAAAATTCGGGGCTGCCGATGGCAATCGAAAAGTCGTAGTAAGGAACCAATGGTGCATTCTGGGCAATCGCCAAAGCCGCAACGGCGTCCGTGAGTCTGCGCCCATGGGCCGGACCTGCCACAGAAAAATTGTCCGCCGGTTTGATGAACATCGTCGAATACAGTCGGCCCGACTCGTCATCCATGCGCTCGAATTCAGTGACTTGGCTAAAATTCAGCCCCCAACGGCGAATGCTGGTACCATTGGAAAAATCAATCTTGATTCCAAACTGGTCAACCGCCAAATCCTGGATCTTATCGTAGTTTTCGTCAAGGACGATGAACGCCCGCATATCTTTGATTGCGGCGATAGCGGCATCAGTCGACGTCATCGGCTGGGGAATCCGCCAATCATAGACGTACCCGGCATAGCCGGTCGCGATATTGCCGGTCATCAAACACACGAGCATTACCGCAACGAAGATCTGACGCAGAATCGTCATCTTCAAACGCTCCTCCCCTTCTCGCATCGGCAGCATCGCAATTCACGCCTGATTTGCGATATGTTTTAAATCAACGCACCAAATCCGGATACAGTTTGGTGGCAATAGCGACAAACGCCACGAAAATCAGCGTCATGACGGAAAAGTCCACGGCTAATCCCTCGACGCTCTGCGCTCCCTGAATCATCAGAGTTCGCATCGCATCTACCAGATAAGTCAGTGGATTCACCCACGCCACCAGTTTGAGCCAGTCCGGCATGAGAGCGATCGGATAAATTGCATTACTGGCAAAGAACAAAGGCATGGTTAGCACCTGTCCGATGCCCATAAACCGTTCACGGCTTTTTACCAAGCAGGCAATGATCAAGGAAAAAGTGGAAAAAATCGCCGATCCTAGAATCACCGCCAGCAATACGCCCAGAACATGGGGAATGCTTAAGTTCAGCTCAATATGCAACAGAAAAGCAATCAGATATACAATGACCGCCTGCACCAACCCACGGGCGCCGGATGAAAACGCTTTCCCAAGGACCAGGGCGCTGCGGGGAGCCGGGCTCACCAGCAGCTTGTGAACAATCCCCATGTCTTTTTCCCAGATAACACTAATCCCGAAAAAGATTGCGCTGAACAGAACGCTCTGCGCCAATATACCCGGAGCCATATAGGCCAGATAGCTCAGCCCACCCGTAGGAATATCCCGCAATTTGCTGAATACCTGCCCAAAGACGAGCAGCCAGAGCATCGGTTGTACCGACCGGCTGAACACCTCAGTGGGATCCCGCAGCAATTTGCGAATTTCGACATCCGCAATCGCCAAAACCTGTTCCCCGTAGGAAGGCGCCAGACGAGCGGTATTCTCAGCCATGTCGTCCGGCAGTGTAACGGGTTTGTCGGACGTCACTGAATTTTCCTCCTTCCACAAACGAGCTGCCGCTAAAGTGTGTGAACACGTCATTCAAATCAGCCGCCGGGCCCAAAGACTGCTTAAGCTCTGCCGGTTTTCCCTGGCCCACGATTTTACCCTGATGCAAAAACGCCAACTCATCGCAAAGCACATCGGCTTCTTCCATGTCATGCGTAGTAATGAGCACCGTCATTTTAAAAGTGCTTCGCAAGTCCTTCAAATGTTCCCATACCAAAAACCGCGCTACCGGATCGAGTCCGATCGTCGGTTCATCCAAAAACAAAACAGCAGGCCGATGCAGCATGGCCTGCGCCAATTCCAGCCGGCGGATCATGCCGCCCGAATAATACTTCGCCAGTTTTTCAGCCGCATCGGCCAACTGCATAAACTGCAGAATCGTCTGGATACGCTCATTCCGCTGATCCTTGGGAACTCCGTACAGACGGGCGGATAACAAAAGGTTCTCGCGGCCGGTCAGTGCGCCATCGGCGGAAAGCGCCTGCGGCACATAACCGATACGGGCACGAACCTGCGCCGGGTGCTCCATGATATCAAAGTCCGCGACCCGGGCGGTGCCTGCGGATGGTTTCAAAAGAGTCGTTAAAATTTTAATGGTAGTACTCTTGCCCGACCCGTTGGGCCCCAACAAGCCAAAAATTTGTCCCGAACCCACCCGCAAGGAAATATGGTCAAGTGCTGTCAGCTCGCCAAAGCAGCGAGTCAAATCGAAAATTTCGATTGCCGTCGGCGAATTCACGATGATCGCCCCCAATAGCGGCTTGGATCGGCGTTTCCGTATCGCAATAATATTCTATCATTTTCGGCGATGGATTCCCATATTTCCCCGAATTATGCCGAAAGAGTCCGGAAAAGGGAATTGTTTTGTCCTGGACGAATACTATTAAAATGAACCGTAAAGGGAGGAGCGTTTGGCATGGAATCATTGCGTTCCAAAAAAGGCTTTTTATGCGATATGGACGGCGTCATCTACAAAGGTAACCAGTTGCTGCCGGGTGTCAGGGAGTTCGTGGAGTGGCTGTACCAGGAAAACAAACAGTTCTTGTTCCTGACCAACAGCAGCGGCAAAACGCCGCGCGAGCTACAGCAAAAGCTGGCACGCATGGGTCTGGAAGTGGCTGAAAACCATTTTTACACCAGCGCCCTGGCCACCGCCAAATTCCTAAGCCACCAGAGTCCCGGCTGCAGCGCCTATGTGATCGGCGAGCCCGGCCTCTTTAACGCGCTGCACGACGCCAACATCACGTTTAACGACGTCGACCCCGACTACGTGGTCATCGGCGAAACCATCAATTACAACTATAGTCTGATCTGCCGCGCCATGAACCATGTCCTGAACGGCGCCAAACTGATCGGCACCAATACGGACCTGACCGGGCCATCCGAAAGCGGAATCATTCCGGCCTGCCGCGCCCTGGTCGCGCCGGTGGAGATTACGACCGGGAAAAGCGCCTACTATGTCGGAAAACCCAATCCGCTGATGATGCGCACCGGCCTGCAGATCCTGGGGATCCATTCGGGCGAAACCGCGATGATCGGCGACCGCATGGACACCGATATCATCGCCGGCATTGAAAGCGGCCTTGATCCGGTCCTGGTTTTATCCGGCGTTACCAGCCGCGAGCAAATCGAACAATACCCCTACCGTCCGCGGTTGATTCTCGAAGGGGTCGGCGATATTCCCATGGCTTAACAGCCCGCACGCACGACTCACGACGGGCCGATATTGTGGAGGGTAATACCATGAAAATAGGGTTCATCGGTTTAGGCCAGATGGGAAAACCCATGGCGATGAATTTACGGCGAAACGGCGTTGAATTGATGGTCCATGTTCGGAAAACGCCGACGCCAGATTGGGAAACTGCAGGCATTGCCGTAACCCGACAACTTCGGGACATTGCCCGTTGCGAAATCATCTTTCTTTGTTTGCCGGACACCCACGTGGTGACCGAAGTTCTCCTGCATGAAAACGGCATTGCCGAAAGCCTGAGCCCGGGTCAAATCATCTGTGATTTCAGCACGATTGATTACCAGGCCAGCATAACCATCGCAGAAAAACTGGCGGCCCGAGCCGTCGAGTATCTGGACGCACCCATTTCCGGCATGGAAGCGCGGGCGATCGACGGAACTCTGACCATCATGTGCGGCGGGAAAAAGCCGATTTTTGATAAACTGCTGCCCTTCTTGCGATTCATGGGCACCAACATTTTGTACATGGGCCCGTCTGGCTGCGGTCAATTGACAAAAGCCATTAACAATACTTTGTTCGACATCAATATGGCCGCTCTGGCGGAAATATTGCCGGTCGCCGCCAAACTCGGCCTTGACCCCGGGTTGATCGGCTCTGTCATCAATAGCAGCTCCGGTCGCAGTTTTGCCTCCGAGTTCTTTATTCCCCGAATTTTACGTGGAAACTTTGGCGATGGGTATCCTTTGGAAAAGGCTTACAAAGATCTGGTCAGCATCGCCAGCTTGTCGGCAAACCTTTGCCTGCCGCTGCCGGTCACGCATGCCGCAACGACGACCTATCAAATGGCCATGCTCCAAGGCTTGGGCGACAAGGACAAGGGCGCCATGACCTGCCTGTTCGAAACTCTGGCGGGAGTTAAATTCCGGCAAGGGGAAGGTGCTGTTTCAGCCACCGGCGATAAAAATCCAGCTGCACCGGCGTGTGAAAGTAATGTTCGCCCTGCTTCATCACAGTCAGGGAACAGCCGAACCGCTGGGCAAACGAAGTAATCACCTCATATTCGCACAGGTTGTCCGCTTCTCCGTACAGAATAGCGGTGGGGGCTTCCCAGGCCGTGACCGGATTGTCCCGGACATAGCAATAATAATCCCAATACAAGGTTTGCCCGATGGGAAGCGCAATCTCCTGCTCGGCCCGCAGGCGTTCCGGGCTGACGTCAAACCACGCCATCATGTTATCGATGAGGCGTTTCATATCGACAATCGGCGATAAGAAAAGGCTTTGCCGTACCGGCAGATCCCGGCAAGCCAGCAAACTGAAATACGCGCCCATGCTGCAGGCAAACAGGCTGATTTGCCCGGCCTGCCCAGCGGCGAAGTCCATGATCCGGCTAATATCCTGAATGCAATTTGGAACCTTGCACAGCGTAGGTTCATTTTTTCTGTCGCCATGTTGCGGCAAATCAAAGCTGAGCACCTGGTAGCCCAGCGGGACGGCTGCCCCGGCCAGTAGGGCGATCGGCTCATCAGCCTTGTTCGAAGCGTTTCCATGCACCGCCACCATGATCTTGTCGCTGGGTTCACCCCAAAGAATAGCCGGAATGTTCGCAATGGTCAAATTCTGTCTGCACATTTTTCTCTTGCTGTTGCAAACATAGATTCCTATTCGGTCCAAATATGTTTGAATTCAGCAACCCAACCTCNNCTCTTTTCTAATGACGTATTTGTGGTAACAACATAACCTGTCGGTTCTTTTACAGTGTTTTACTATAGCACAACTCAGTAAGTTTTTCCATTTTCATTCAAATATAATGAAAAGCCGCAACAGGCGCAATATTTTGCGCCTGTTGCGGCTTTAGTGCTGTGTATCACATATTTTGGATGATGGCCGTGGCGAATTCCGAGGTTTTTAGCTCTTTGGCGCCTTCCAGGCCACGAGCCAGATCGTAAGTCACCGTTTTTTGTAAAATTGTCCGCCCCAGCGCCGACTCGATCAACTGCCCCGCTTCCGTCCAGCCCAGATATTCCAGCATCATCACTCCGGACAGAACGACCGAACCCGGATTCACTTTGTCCATTCCGGCATATTTGGGGGCGTTGCCGTGCGTCGCCTCAAAAATAGCGGCGGCATCGCCGATATTTGCTCCCGGCGCCATGCCCAGACCGCCGACCTGGGCTGCCATTGCATCCGACAAATAGTCCCCGTTAAGATTGGGACAGACCAACACTTCATATTCTTTGGGCCGCAGCAGAATTTGCTGGAACATATTGTCGGCGATCCGGTCGTTGATAAGGATTCGTCCCGCCGTCTCGGCGCCCTTAGCGACCTCTTCTTCGGTAACGGTCACTGCGGCGAATTCCCGTCTGGCCAGTTCATAGCACCAGGTTTTGAAGGCCCCTTCCGTGTATTTCATGATGTTGCCCTTGTGCACGATCGTGACGGTTTTCTTGCCATGGTCCACTGCGTATTGCAGGGCCCGGCGCATAATCCGCTCGGTTCCGCCCCGACTGATGTACTTGATGCCGATTCCTGCCTCTGCCGGCACACGGCAATTCATCTGTCCGTTAAGGAAGGATCGGACCTGCTCTGCCTTCTCCGTATTGGCCGCCCACTCTATCCCGACATAAATATCCTCAATATTTTCCCGAAAAATCACGGCATTGACCTGTTCCGGGTGCAAAACCGGGCTGGGAGTTCCCGGCACCCACTTCACCGGCCGGATGCAAGCATACAGATCCAGCTCCTGTCGCAGTGTCACGTTGATGCTGCGAAACCCGCCGCCAATCGGCGTTCCCAGCGGGCCCTTAATCGCCACCACATGTTCGCGAATCTTCGTCAGCGTGTCTTGCGGCAACCACTCGCCAGTCAGTCGATGCGCCTTTTCCGCCGCCAAAATCTCCAGCCAGTCGATCCGCCTTTTTCCGCCATATGCCTTTGCAATCCCGGCATCCAGAACTCTTTGCGCCGCCGCCCAGATATCCGGCCCGGTT
>DCTI01000175.1 GCA_002329525.1 Negativicutes bacterium UBA1444 | reverse complement strand
CGGTTTGCGTGATGTTGATCTCGGGAGTGCTGACCTGGAAAGACGTTCTGGATGACAAAGGCCCCTGGGACACCCTGATGTGGATGGGCGGGCTGGTCGGCATGGCCGGTTTCCTGAATAAACTCGGCTTTATTCCCTGGTTCGCCAAGACCGTTGCCGCCAGCCTGGGTGGCATCGCCTGGATCCCGGCCCTGACCATCCTGCTCATCGTTTATATGTACGCCCACTACGGATTTGCCAGCCTGACCGCCCACGTCACCGCCATGTATCCGGCCTTTGTCGCCGTGGCTGTGGCAGCCGGCGCACCGACTTTCCTTGCCGCCCTGTCGCTCGCTTTTCTTTCCAACCTCTGCGGCGGCCTGACCCACTATTCCACCGGCACCGCACCGATTTATTTCGGCGCCGGCTATGTGGAACAGGGCACCTGGTGGAAACTCGGGTTTGGATCTTCGGTAGTCAATATGATTATCTGGATCGGCGTTGGCGGAATCTGGTGGAAGGTTCTCGGACTCTGGTAACAAACGATAATCTTTAATCTGTATAATCCAAAGGAACTGTGACAAAACACGTCTCTCAGTTCCTTTGGATTATTGTGCATCAGCGCCGCCATAAACCATGTTCATCGCTTTCGCGGAAAAAAGTGCAAGGGAGGAACAATATTGCAAGTCCAAGACCAGGAAATTATGGATCGATACCTTTATGTCATGGCTAGATTAAACGACTTTGTTCCCGCTGACTATGGAGTAACCGTGGCCGACTGTGAAAAATATCTGCTGTATAAGCCGGCGAAAACGCTTGATCTAAAAGTCACCGTTGGGGATTCCATCCGACCGGGCAGTGCCACTCATAAAACCATCACGGAAAAGAAACGCTTTTTCAACCGAATCGATAAATCGGTTCGGGGAATTCCCTACGTCGCGCTGGCCAACCCGATTTTCAACGATCACAATGAAGTCATCGGCAGCATTGTAATCAGCGAATCGATCGAACGCTATGACAGTTTCAAGGAAATGGCTGCCAGCCTGACCGACTCCATTTCCACCCTGGCCAGCACCAGCGAACAAATATCGGCGCAAGCGGAAGAAATCGCTGCGCTCAGCCGTAAAGTAACCCAGTCTTCCCAAGAATCCCAGAAACGGGCCAGAGAAACCGACGAAGTCCTCGGCCTGATCCGAAACATTTCTTCCCAAACCAACCTTTTAGGACTGAATGCCGCGATTGAAGCGGCACGCGTCGGCGAGCAGGGGCGCGGTTTTGGCGTTGTCGCCGAAGAAATTCGCAAGCTGGCCTCGGGAAGTGCCGAATCGATCAAAAAGGTCGAACAAATCATCAAATTGATTCAAGAAGCCAGTGCCGCCTCTTACCAACAGACTTCACAGATTGAAGGCGGTATCAATCAAATTGCGGAAGCCGTCGGCCACGTTGCCGCCTCGGTGCAGCAAATCAATGCCATGGCTCTGAAATTGGATCAGTTCGCCAATCAGTTGATGGAAGACAGCAACCGGTAAATATTACTCCCGTTTCTTACGGCAAATCATCGGAAACACTCTGGAGCAAAGCGAAACATTATGTTTTTGACCGGCTCGCCTCGGAGCGGAAGATTAGTAAATGATAGATAACTGAAGAAGAGGCCTGGCAACGATTGCTTCGCTGCCGGGCCTCTTCGGTTTTAGTTTCATTGTTTTACTACGGACAGCCGGCAATTCACAGGAAATCGTCCCTTGTCCACAATTTCCACACAGTTATCCACATTTTAGTTCACAATTTGCTGCGGTTACCGTTCCGTCCGCAGTACCAACGTGTGAAACATCTTGTCATGCAGACCTTGTTTCCGGGCAGTGAAGGCAATCATCACAAAGCCGATCCCCAGCAGCAAGGCCGACAGAATTTTGGCAAAGTAGCGCCGGGTCGCCCGGCCGACGCTGAGTTGTCCTCCCTGCTCATCCGTAACGATCAGACCCAAGGCTTTCTTTCCGGGAGAAGCCATCCAGCCGGAACTTTCGAACACCGCGAAATACATCCAGCTAATGGCAATGCTCATGACATTGCTCGATTGCTCGCCGATGCCCATCATGCTGAGGACTCGCGCCAAAGGAAATGTCAAGGCTCCCAAAATGATAGCGTCAATAATATAGGCCAGCAAGCGAATCCAGAACCCGGCATACCGGGGTTGCGCCGGCAAGGCAGGGGGCATCGGCATATCCATGACAGACTTCCTCCTTCAATACGCTCATTCCAGCGTCAACAGGGGCTGCCCCCGCTTGACGTTGGCTTTTTTCTTCACCAGGATTTTTGCCACCACACCATCGTAGTCGCAAGGGATTGGATTCTCCATCTTCAGAATGCAGACAACCGCAACGATCTGCCCCTTTTGCACGGAATCGCCTTCGGCGACATGCCAGTATTTGAGATAGCCATCCAGCGGGCTTTTAATTGTTTTCACAAATTCCCTCCGCTATGCTTTCTATTCCCGGACAAGCCGATGGTAGCTTTTCTTGCCTTTGCGAATCAATACACTGTTGCCGTCAAACAAGTCCCCGCTCAATACATAATCGGGGTCGGCCACCTTGACGTCGGCCAAATACAAACCCCCGCCCTGGATCAAGCGCCGGCCTTCGCCCTTGGAAGCAAAGATCCCGACGGCCGCCAGTACGTCGACTAGTTTCAGGCCAATCATTTCCCGGGAAATACTCACCGTCGGCGCATTGTCCAATGCGCCGGCCCCACCGAACAAAGCTTCGGCCGCCTGCTGAGCCTTGTCGGCAGCTTCCTGGCCATGCACCAGCTGCGTCACTTC
>DCTI01000131.1:13239-15138 GCA_002329525.1 Negativicutes bacterium UBA1444 | reverse complement strand
GCCGCCGCTTGCAGATGATATTCCAAGACCCCTACGCCTCGCTCGATCCCCGGATGACTGTCGGCGACATCGTTGGCGAGCCGCTGGACATTCACCAACTGGCCACCGGCGAAGTCCGCCGGGAACGGATTCAGGAATTGCTGGCGCAGGTCGGCCTGGACCCAGAACATGCCGGCCGCTATCCCCACGAATTCTCGGGCGGGCAGCGGCAACGCGTCGGTATCGCCCTATCGTTGGCCGCTCAACCCGATTTTATCGTGTGTGACGAGCCGATTTCGGCACTGGACGTCTCGATTCAGGCCCAAGTCGTCAATCTGTTGCAGGACTTGCAGGAAAAGCTGGGCCTTACCTACCTGTTCATCGCCCACGACCTGTCCATGGTCCGTCATATCAGTCACCGCATCGCCGTGATGTACCTCGGTTCCCTCGTCGAAACCGCCACCAGCGCCGACTTGTTTGCAAATCCGCAGCATCCCTACTCGCAAGCGCTGCTGTCCGCCATCCCACTGCCCGATCCTCAGTTGGAAGCTGTCCGCCAACGCATCGTGATGCCCGGAGAGGTTCCCAGTCCGATCAACCCTCCCTCCGGCTGCCGTTTCCGCACCCGCTGCCCTTTGGCGATGCCGGTTTGCGCCGAAACCACGCCCTCGCTCATCGATGACGGAACCGGCCACGCAACCGCCTGTCACCGTATCCACACTCCATGAGGAATAATGCTGAAACGGGGGTAAGCGCATGAACGAACCACTATCCTCGCTGGAACTGAAACCACGTATTCTATATGAGGTTGCCAAAGCCGCCTGGGACGGTGCGTTGGCGGAACGGCGCGAAGACATCTGCCGTCTGGTTTGCGAAGAGTTCGGCGACCGGGTAACCCGTCATCGGGTCGCCAATCAAATCAGGGTGGCCATGGGACTTTCCCCGCATGAGCTCGACAGCGTTGCCGGCGAAAACGACGCCGATGCCCTCATGGGCCTCATGGATGGACCGTTTATCGTCAACGATCCGACCGCCTGTCAGCAATGTCCGGAAGCCGGCACCTGCTGCGGCCCGGACTGTCCGCTCCAGGCCCTGTCCAAGGAACCCGGCGGTCCGGTCGTCATTGATCACGCCAAATGTCTGGGTGAAGGTCACTGCCTGTCACAATGTTCATTCGGCGGCCTGGCGGAAAAATCGCAGTTCGTTCCGCTCATTTCATTGCTTCGGGATCAAACGGCGCCGGTATATGCGTCGATTGCCCCCGCTTTCACCGGTCAATTCGGTCCGAACGTCACCCCCGGCAAACTGCGCTCGGCACTGCGCCAGCTCGGTTTCGCCGAAATGGTCGAAACTGCCCTGTATGCGGACCTCATCACCATGAAGGAAGCGTTTGAATTTGACGAACACGTTCAAACAGCCGGCGACTTTCTGATCACCAGCTGTTGCTGTCCGGTCTGGATCAAACTCATCGAAGGCCGTTTCGCGGCCCTGGCAGCCCATATTTCTCCGTCGGTCTCGCCAATGATCGCCTCCGGTCGCTGCCTCAAGGCCATCGAACCCGAGGCGAAAGTCGTCTTTATCGGACCCTGCATCGCCAAAAAAACGGAAGCGACGTTGCCCGACCTGACCGGTGCCATCGATTTCGTTCTCACCTTTCAGGAGCTGGCGGCTATTTTTCAGGCAACCGGCATTGACCCGGCCACCCTGCCGGACGAGGAAAACCCGGTCGCGTCCCGGGCCGGCCGAATCTATGCCCGGGCCGGCGGTGTCAGTCAGGCCGTCGCCGACACCTTGTCCCGGATCCTGCCGAAACGGGTGGGCGATTTGCAGTCACTGAACGTGCACGGGATCCCCAATTGTCAAAAAGTCCTGGAACAAGCGGCAACCGGGTCCATCGACGCCAACTTCATCGAGGGCATG
>DCTI01000131.1:9164-13191 GCA_002329525.1 Negativicutes bacterium UBA1444 | reverse complement strand
CACCACCCCGGTGGAAAATCCCCAGGTGTATCAACTGCTTACCCGCCTGGGCCTGGAAATGGACGCGGCGATCACGCTGGGAGAAAGTCCGGCGGCCCGAATCTTGTCGAGGTGTATACAAAAACCACAAGAATGATGTAAAATAAAATATATATTTGAAGATAAGGAGGCTTCCCATGAGCAATAACCCCGTTAAAATTATGGAAACAGTCCTGCGGGACGGACATCAATCGTTGGCAGCCACCCGGATGCGTACTTCCGACATGATTGAAATGCTGGAAAAACTGGACGATGTCGGTTACTTTTCCCTGGAAGCCTGGGGCGGGGCCACGTTCGACAGCACGCTCCGTTTCCTGAACGAAGATCCGTGGGAACGCTTGCGCACAATCCGTAAACATGTCACCAAAACACCGATTCAGATGTTGCTGCGAGGCCAAAATATTCTCGGCTACAATCATTACGCCGACGATGTCGTAACTGAATTTGTCAAACGGGCCGTTGATAATGGTGTCGGCGTCGTTCGCATCTTCGATGCCCTGAACGACGTGCGCAACCTGGAAGTTTCGATGCGGGTCGCCAAAGAAACCGGCGCGCATGTGCAAGGCGCCTTTGTCTACACGATCAGCCCCTTCCACACCATCGACACGTTTGTCAAGGTTGCCAAAGACCTGGTCTCGATGGGGGCCGACTCCATCTGTATCAAGGACATGGCCGGCCTGCTCGCGCCTTATGTTGCCTATGACCTGGTAAAAGCGCTAAAGGCGGCCGTCAATGTGCCGATCGATATTCATTCGCACTACACCAGCGGCATGGCCGGCATGACCTATCTGAAAGCGATCGAGGCCGGGGTCGATATTATCGACTGCGCGTTGTCGCCCTTTGCCATGGGCTCTTCCCAGCCGGCAACGGAAGCGCTGGTCGCGGCGTTGGAAAACACTGACCGCGACACCGGCATCGCCAAAGAAAAACTGTTCCCGATCGCCGACCATTTCCGGACCGTCAAAAAGAATGTGGCGGAAACTTTCAAACTGAACACCGCCATCGACATCGACACCAAAGTGCTTTCTTTCCAGATTCCTGGCGGCATGCTCTCCAACTTCCTGAACCAGCTGAAAGAGCAGGGAATGGCGGACAAATATCCGGAAATGCTGGAAGAAATGCCTAAAGTCCGGGCCGATCTCGGCTATCCTCCCCTGGTTACCCCGACCAGCCAGATCACCGGCTCGATGGCAGCCTTTAACGTCATGTTCGGCCGTTACAAAGTGGTTCCCCGCGAAGTCAAGGACCTCGCCCGTGGCAAATACGGCCGCACGCCGGCGCCGCTGAATCCGGAAGTCGCCGATCTGATCCTGCAGGGTGAACCGCTCATCACCCACCGGCCGGCCGACGATATCGAGCCACAAATGGAAAAGCTGACCAAGGAACTGGCTGAGAAGGGCTATCCCAACGCTTCGGTGGAAGACATCCTGAGTTACGCCCTGTTCCCGGATGTCGCCCTGAAATTCTTCGAAGCCAACCGAAAATAATACAAACGATTTGCTTCTTTATAACGCAGGGGGCTGGAGAAAAACTTGAAAAAGTTAATCTCCAGCCCCTGTATTTTTTGCCCGATTCCGGTTCCTATTCCGCCCGGATATCCACCTTTATATCATAGAATGTACTGCCATGGGCGCGGTCGGTAAGACGTTGGGAAGTCAAAGCGTTGATGGTTCGGAGTCCCGGCGCATCCTGCAGCCAGGATACACCGTCGGCCACCAGCACTCCGGGCGGAACCGTGTCGGTAATTTTGAGGAAAAAGGTCACCTCGCCCCGCTCGTTCGAGACAATGACCCGCTGCAGATCTGACAGCTTGCTTGCGTTGGCATCCGCCGGGTTCATCCGGACCGACATGGGGCCTTTTTTCGCCACCAGTTCCGGCTGCTCGTTGAACGAGGAATTCAGTGTATACAGGCTGGGGGCGGTCACCAGATAATAGGCCCCTTTCCCGCCGTAAGGAGGAAACCAGTCCGGCACCGGCGTCGGTTCCGCCGGATTCACGATTTCAATCTTCCCGGAAGGAGTCCGGAAAAGCATCTTGTAGTTCGCCGGCAACGGCAGCGAAACCGGTTCGCCGGCATTGATCTTCGCCGAATCGGCGCCGGCCAGCCAGGGGCCCGGTTTGGCAATCAGTTCGTCGAGCACTTGCTCTTCGGTCAGTCGGAAAAACGGCTCGTCAAAGCCCATGCCCCGGGCCAGCAGGCAAAAGGTATCCCAATTGGACTTGGCCTCGCCGATTGGCGGAATGCAAGCTTTCACCCGTTGCACGCCATAGTGCCCGTAAGAGCGGTAGGCATCCGCATGCTCCGCCGACGAGGTGGCCGGCAGCACAATGTCGGCATACTTCGCCGTGTCCGTCATGAACCGTTCATGAACGACGGTGAAGAGATCTTCCCGGGCCAGTCCTTGCAGGATGCAGTTTTGATCAGGGTATACCGCCGCCGGGTTGGACTGATAGACGTAGAGGCTCATAACCGGCGGATCGCCGAGTGCAGTCAGCGCATCGCCCAGTTGATTGATGTTGACCCAGCGCGTCGGTGCGGCCAAAAAGTCCGGCCGGCTGATAATCGTCATGTCGAAGGCGGAACCGGTGCTCAAGTCCCCCAGAGCGCCGCCGCCAGGCCGGTCCATCGCTCCCAACAGAGCCGGCAGGCAGGTAATCAGTCGGGCGGTCATCGCCCCATTGCCGTACCGGTACAGGCCGCTGCCCTGGCGGATGAACGGTGCCCGGGCCTTGCCATAGGCATGGGCCAGTTCCGTCAATGCTTCCACCGACACGCCCGTGATCGCCGCCACTTTGGCCGGCGTATAGCGGGGCAGCACTGTGTTTTCCAGCTGATCAAATCCTTGTGCGTGGGCTTGCAAAAACTGCCGGTCCACCAGTCCGTCGCGAACCAGGACATGCATCAGACCCAGCGCCAGCGCCCCATCCGTTCCCGGCCGCACCAGCAAGACCTGATCGGCAACGGCCTGGGCGGTGGCGGTTTCGTGGGTTTCGATCACCCAGACTTTGGCGCCGTGTTTTTTGGCCTCCCGGACCGGGTGCAGGAAATGAATATTGGTGGCCACGGTATGGGCGCCCCAGATCAGGATCAGGTCGCTCAGCGCCGCTTCATCCGGGTGCGCCTGCAAAGTTTTCCCCATGACCGCTTCCCAGCCGTTGCCTTTGGCGGCGGAACACAGCGTCCGCTCCAGACGGGAGGCGCCCAGCTTGTGAAACATGGCGTCGCCGGCGTTCCGTTGCAACAACCCCATGGTTCCGGCATAGGAGGCTGGCAGGATGGCTTCGCCGCCATACCGGGCCAGAATCTCCCGCCAGCGTTGGGTGATGATCTCCACCGCTGCCGTCCAGGAAATCGCCCGGAAATCACCCGACCCTTTGGGGCCGGTTCGCAGCAGCGGCGTCGACAACCGTAGCGGCGAATGGATCGTGCGCTCATAATGCGCCATCTTGGGGCACAACACTCCCCTGGTGTAAGGATGCGCAGGATCGCCGCGCACGCCGGTCACCTGGTCGCCGGCGACTTCCAGCAACAATCCGCAGGCGTCCGGGCAATCAAACGGACAAACGGAACGCTTCACTGTTGTTGTCATGCATTTCACCTACCCTGTCCGCTCCTGTTTATTCCACGGTAAAGATTTTTCCCGGATTCAGAATCAGATTCGGGTCCAGCGCTTTTTTCACCGCCCGCATCATATCCAGCTCATCCGGATTGGTATATTCCTCCATCAATTGACGGCGTTTGTAGCCGATGCCATGTTCGCCCGACAGTTTTCCGCCCAGTTGATAGACCAGCGTGTAAATATCCTTCTGGAATGCTTTCAGGGTGCTGTCCCAGACATCATCAGCCAGATCTCCCTTCAGGACATGGAAATGGACGTTGCCGTCACCGGCATGACTGGCTATTCTGGTGATCAGCCCATATTTTGCGCTGATTCCGGCCGCTTCATGCATCAACGTGGCAATTTGATTGACCGGCACCACCATGTG
>DCTI01000131.1:249-9158 GCA_002329525.1 Negativicutes bacterium UBA1444 | reverse complement strand
CGGGCCGCTTCCAGGAAGCACTTGCGGGCGTGCCAGATTTTCGCCGGATCGGCCACCAGAACTTCCAGCGCGCCGTTGTTCATGCAGAGTTCATCCAGCAATACGCTCTTGTCTTCCAGATCTTCGTCGCTCTGCCCTTCCACCTGGATAATGACATAATTGCCGACATCACTGTGCGGCTGCTTTGCCTTCAGGAAGCGCTCCACGCTCCGGACCANNCATTGTCCATGAATTCGACGCAGGTCGGCGTGATGCCGGCTTTGATGATTTTGGTCACGATGGCGATGGCCTGGTCGACCGTCGGGAAAATCGCCAGCAAATCGATGACATTGTGCGGTAGCGGTTTCAGCCGCAGGGTAATCTCGGTGATGATGCCCAGGGTTCCCTCCGCCCCCATCACGAGATGGTCCAGTGAGTAGCCGGTCGTGGATTTCTCCAGGCGTCCGCCGAGACGGACAATTTTGCCAAGCGGTGTCACCGCCTGAAATCCGTAAACCTGATGGCGTGTCGTGCCATATTTAATGGCCCGGTTGCCGCCGGCATTCGTAGCCACGTTGCCGCCGATGACACAGCTGTCCCCGCTGCAGGGATCGCCAGCGTAGAACAGACCCTTTTCTTTGGCGGCTTTCTGCACGTCATCCGTCCGCACGCCCGGCTGTACCACCATATACATGGCCTCTTCATTGATTTCCAGCACTTGATTCATTCGTTCGGTGCTGACCACAATCCCGCCGAACAGTGGAACTGCCGCCGCCGCCAAGCCCGTACCGCCGCCCCGGGCCACTACCGGAACCAGTTCGCGGTTGGCCAGTTGTAGGATGGCCGCGATCTGCTCGGCAGAGTCTGGAAACACGACCGCTTCCGGCATGTGCTGATATCGCGGGTCGGTTTCCTCGTCGTGCGAATAGGTCGCCAATTTGTCAGGGTCCACGGTCACGTTTTTCGCGCCGACGATGGCTGCCAGCTCTTTGACCAGTTCAGGCGTCAACGGATTGTATTTTGCCATGCTTGTTTCCTCCTGTTGCTCATTTTGTTTAGCAGGTAATGGAATCTTAACCGATAAATTCCCGCAAGATCGAAGTAGACGGAACCTGGTCCGGCGGCGCCAGGCGGAAGTGCCGCAAAAAGCCGGTCAAACGTCGCGCTTCCAGATATTCCGGGTATTCCGGCGTAATCTTCGCCAATAGCGGTTCGGCGTACTGCCGCAACACGGACAGCTCATAAATGAGCGCCGAGTTGAAAATGACATCAGCTTCCTCCTGAAAAGGAAAGATGTTGACTTCCTCGCCGCTGCGCACTGCCGGCCAAAGCCGCAATGTCTGCAGCGCATCATGGTTGCGGAACTGATTGTCCCGGACAATCCGGCGAATCAGCCGGGTATCGGTGGTGGGGATCCGGTTATGGTGGTCGATGGACAGTTGGGTCAGCGCGCTGATGTAGATCAGCATTTTCTGGTCACGGGGAATGGACGCCGTCAAATCCGGATTCAGTCCATGAATCCCCTCCACCAGTAGGACCTGGTCGGGCCCGACCTGGAGTTTCCGCCCCGAATATTCACGCTGGCCGGTTTTGAAGTTGTAAAACGGCGGTTCCACCGTCCGTCCCGATAAAAGTTCCACCAGATGATCATTCAACAGCGGCAGATCCAGGGCATGGATCGATTCGAAGTCATAATCGCCGTTCTGAGCGCGCGGCGTCTTGTCACGGTCCAGAAAATAATCATCCAGCGAGATGGCCACGGATCGGATGCCATGCACCCGCAACTGAATCGCCAGCCGTTGAATAAACGTGGTCTTGCCGGACGAAGAAGGTCCGGCGATCAACACGATTCTGACGTTGGGCCGGCGTTCCTCCACCATGTCGGCAATCGCCGCCACTTTCTTTTCATGCAAGGCCTCTGCCACGCGCATGATTTCATAGAAATCACCGGAAACGATTGCCTCGTTCAGCTGCGCCACCGTCGGGCAGCCCAACAGGTCGCCCCAACGCTCGGCTTCCCAAAAAATCTGGGCCAGCCTGGGATGATCCTGGAACGACGGAATCACTTCCGGGTTCGTCTTGTCGGGAAACCGCAACACGAATCCCGGCGAATAGTAGGTCAGGGCAAATTGTTTCAGATAACCGGTCTCGGGAACCATCGGCCCATAAAAATAATCCATGACTCCATCGCAAGTGTACAGGCTGACCGTATCCCGCTCGATTTGGCGCAACAGGCACGCCTTCGCCATATTGCCAATGGCCTCGAATTGTTGAATGGCTTCGCTCAGCGGCATGTTGCGCAGCACGATCGGCAAATTGTCGGCGATAATTACCCGCATCGCCTGCTCCAGCAAGGCAACGTCCGATTTGGTGACCGGACGGCCCAGCAGCCATTCAAAATACAGTCCATTGCCCAGCGAATGTTCAACCATCACGTCTTTGTGGGGATATAGGCGCTGCGCCGCAATGATCAAAACAAAGGTCAGGCTTCGCTCATATACTTTCATGCCCTGGCCGGATTTCAGGTCAAAAAACTCCACTGCGGCATCCGTCTTCTGACCGACCTGCAGGTCGGTCAAGGCATTATTCACCCGGGCCGCCACGATCCGTGCCGGATAAAGCGGCTGCCGCTCCCGTGCCATCGTCAGCAACAGCGTGCCACGTCCGTACAGGTTTTCCGTTCCGTCGCCGAACTGAATTTTGATTTCGCCGTTCATCGCCCATCCCTCGTTGGCTTCGCTCTGAGAAAAGAAGACGGACCGCAAGCGATCCGCCTTCTCCTGTAAACTACGGTTCTTATTTCACGGCGTCCATCGCTTTTTTCAGTTTGCCGGCCATCCCTTTGATCTTTTCCGTAGGAACGGCGCACACGGCGATCCGAATCCCCTTGGCCAGCGCCACCGCAAAAATGTTCTCCTCGTTCAATTTGGCCACGACCGCATCCGGGACGGTGGAAGGAACCGACAGGAAGTACCCGGCGTTGTAAGGCAACATGGTCAAGTTGGCGGCTGCCGCTTCCTGGGCGAATAGGTCCGCGCGGCCTTTAATCAGTTGATAGAATCCGGCCCGTTCCTGTTCAACCTGGGCATATAGGGCCTTGTCCGCGCAGATCATGGCCATCGTCCGCATGGCGCCACGGTTGATGTTGGACCAGGTGGCGCGGCTGCTGTATTGGTTGACGTCTTCGAACTCCTTGGCGACATCGGCGTCGGAAGTCACGCCGATCATGGCCCCGACGCGCTGGCCGTACATGGTGAAGGACTTGGACATGCTGAAGCCAACGATGAACAGCAAGTTCGCCGGCATCTGGCCGAATTTCGCAAAAAACTTGCGGCAGGTGTTTCGCTCGCCGGAGAAATCCAGATAGGCGATGTCCGCCACAACCGTGATCTTCTTCTCGGGATTCTTGGCGGCCGCTTTCAGAATGTTGATGATGCCGTCCCACTCGGCGTCAGTGACAGTATAGCCGGTCGGGTTGTGGGCGGGAGTGTTCAGGATGATCAACAAATTGTTCTGTTTGGCCAGCAGAGCGGTGATTTTCATTTCAAACGCCGGCAGATTGAACTGCATCTTGTCGTCAAACAGCGGGAATGTTTCCAGTTTGCGGAGTACTTCCTCACACAGCACTTTATACGGTCCCCAGTACCAGTCGGTAGTCAGCACCGTATCATGGATTTCGGAATAGTTCCAGATGGCATGGTGCAACACGCCGGACCCACCGGAAGTGGCAACGGCCCGGGTAAATGCGTCAGGCTTGCTTTCCCCGAAGACATGATCCATCGCCGCGTTCAGGAAATCCGGCAGGCCGGCGATCGGCGCATAGTTGATGATTTCGGTGATCGGCACGCTACGGAACACTTTCTCCACTGTCGGCAGGCAAACCAGCTGTTCATTGTCGTCCAGCAAAGCGCCGATAGTGGCGTTGGTCACCTTGTCCTTGCCGAATTGCGCCGCTGCTTTCACCGCGAGAGCGTTGGCGCCAAAGATCTTATCGGTAGCCATTTTTCCTACCGAATGGGATGCGACAACCGAATGAGCCATTGTAAACCCCTCCTGTTTTTTTCGTCAATTTTAAAAGTATGCTAACATTTATATTATATATGCTTGCCTATATTTCGGATACTCCCATTTTGCACTTTTCTCACGGATACATCTTGTGAAGCATCCGGGGAAACGGAATTGCTTCCCGGATATGATCGAGTCCGCAGATCCAGGCGACAGTCCGTTAAATGCCCAAGCCAAATCCGGAATGCGGAACCGAGCCGTACCGGCGCAGATCCAGATACCATTCGAAAGCTTCTCTGGGCAAATTGTGTTCGGCAATTCGCCGTTCCAACAAGTCCAGATCATCGATCCGCTGGCCGCCGCCGATGATTTCGCCGTAACCTTCGGGTGCCAGCAGGTCCGCGCCCAGCACCACCTTGTCATCCATAGGATCCGGCTTCATATAGAAAGCCTTGATGGCGGTCGGATAGCGGTGAACGAATACCGGCGAATCAAAATGGTTGCCGATGATGGTCTCATGCGGCGCCCCGAAGTCATCGCCCCACTCGAACGGTTCGCCGGCGTCGTTCAGCAGCTTGACCGCCTCCGTATAGCTGATGCGGGGGAACGGCTTTTTGATCGCCTCCAGCTTGGCAATGTCCCGCTCCAGCAATTTCAGTTCGTTCCGGCAGCGTTCGAGTACCCGTTCGACAACAAATACCACCATGTCTTCCTGCAGACGCATGTTGTCGTCCACGTCAAAAAAGGCCGCTTCCGCCTCAATCATCCAAAATTCCAGCAGATGACGCCGGGTCTTTGATTTCTCCGCCCGAAACGTCGGGCCGAAACAATAGATTCGGCCCAGCGCCGCCGCCGTGGCTTCATTGTACAGCTGGCCGCTTTGTGACAAATATCCCTTCTCGCCGTGGTAGTCGAGTTCAAACAGATTGGTGGTTCCTTCGCAGGCCGCCGGCGTGATGATGGGCGCATCCGCCAGCATAAAATCATTCCGGTAAAAGAACTCGCGCAACGCGAATTCGATCTCGGCCCGAATGCGCAGAATGGCCGCCTGCTTGGGGGTGCGGATCCAGAGATGCCGGCGCTCCGCCAAAAAGTCCACGCCATGTTCCTTGAGGCTGATGGGGTATTCCTGGGCCAGGCTGACGATTTCCAATCCGGTGACATCGAGTTCATACCCGCCAACGGCCCGGGCTTCGGCACGGACAGTGCCCCGTACCCGCAGCGAACTCTCCTGGGTCAGTGTTTCCGCCAAGGCAAATGCATCGGCGTTTGCCTTTAGCAAAATTCCCTGAACCGTGCCGNNGCAATTTTCCCGGATGAGCGTTTATTGTACAACCAGCCGCGGATTTCGACTTCCTGGCCGACATGATCGGCCAAATGTTTGATCAGTGTGGCTGTCAAAACTTCCACTCCTTCTTTCTATTGTTCACAGCCGGCTTTTGTCATCGCGGAAAAAAGCCGCATGGATGGCATTGACCGCGTCTTTGGCGCGTTCTTCCCGCACAAGGCAGGAAACGCTGATTTCCGAAGTGCTGATGACCTCGATGTTGATGCCGGCGGCCGACAGGGCGCCGAACATCCGCGCGGCCATGCCGGGGCTCCCCAGCATGCCGGCGCCGACGATCGAGACTTTCGCCACCGCTTCGTCGACCACGACTCCCAGTACGTCCAGTTCTTTGCCGACGGATGCCATGATGGTCCGGGTCTGTTCCACATCGCCCTTGGCGACGGTAAAGACGATATCATTGATTTTTTTGTCGGCGTTGCGGATGCTTTGTACAATCATGTCCACGTCGATATTGGCGTCCGCCAGCGCGGAGAAAATCTTGAACGCGATACCCNNACCGGCCGATCCGGCACACCCAATACAGCCACTTTGGCGACATTCAAGTCATGCGTGACGCCCCGCACGACAAACTCTTTCTCTTCCACCGTATATCCCTCCCTGATAATTGTCCCCGGTTCCGCAGTGAAGGTGGAACGGACATGGATCGGCACGCCGTAGCGGGACCCCAGTTCCACCGAACGGGGCTGCATGACGCCGGCGCCCAGGCGGGCCATTTCCAGCATCTCATTGTAAGTGATTTCCTTCATTTTGCGGGCGTTTTTCACGACCCGCGGNNCGGGTCCGCCGTATACACGCCGTCCACATCCGTGTAAATCTCGCAAACTTTGGCGTTCAACGCCCCGGCCAACGCCACCGCCGTCGTGTCCGATCCGCCCCGGCCCAGCGTCGTGATGTCGCCATTGGGCGACTCGCCCTGAAAACCGGCGACAACAACGATATTGCCGCGGGACAGTTCCTCGAACACGCGGTCCGGATTGATTTCGCAAATCCGTCCTTTCATGTGCACCGAGTTGGTCATGATTCCCGCCTGCGGGCCGGTCAGGGATACCGCCGGACAACCGAGATCGGCAAAGGCCATCGCCAATAGCGCAATGGAAATCTGCTCGCCGGTGGACAGCAGCATATCCATTTCCCGGCTCCNNATGGCAGAAACCGTCACCACGACCTGGTCATCCGGTCCCTTTTCACGGATAACCCGGGCCGCCACCGCCTTGATCTTTTCCGGCGTGGCCACCGAACTTCCACCGAATTTCTTCACCACAATGCCCATGTCATCATCCCCTTGTCCCAGATAAACATTGTATCTATTCGCCGTCCGGCGCCAAAACCCTGCCCCGGCTAGGTTTTGACATAAAAAAGCCCCGGTTTTTCCGGGGCCTGCCTGAAATCGGGATTCAGCTTACGCTTCGACTTTGATCGGCTGGGAGCTTTCCCACAGGCCGTGAATGTTGCAATAGGCAACGGCCAGAAGAGTTCCCGATCCGGTCAGCTTCAAGGCCGCCTGCGCTACGGGTTCGGCGAGAACCGGTCCTTTATTGGGGCCTTCGGCCGATTCCGCATGGGCCGTAAACTCAAAGCAGCCCACTTCATAGGCAAATTTTCCGGCGTCCGGCTTGAAATAGAGCCGGATGGAACGGATATGGTGTTCCGTCGTGTTGGGATGGGCAATTTCTTTACCGACTGACAATTCGACAATAAACTTTTCGCCCGCTTTCACAGACTCCGGCGCCACAATGACCGGCACATGTTTTTCTGCTTTCCAGTCGGCGGTTTGGATTACTTCGGCAAATTTCATTCGTGATGCCTCCTCTTCAAATGATCATTTTTTATGTTTGATGCCGTGACGGCATCTGTTTTATTTATTTTACGCCCCATGTAAAAAATCCTGCCGGAAATTAATTATTTCCCAAATTATTTTCTCGACCCCAAAACCAGGCGCTGATAAATTTTTACCTGCAGGTTTCTGATCTGTCTGGCCGAAACATCCATCCATTCTTCCGGTGCGATTGGATCCACCGGCAACAGTTTCAGATATTCGTCGCAGACATAGATGGCCGAAAGTGTCTGCAAAGCAACCAATGCCGTGCTCGACTGCGCCGCTCTTTCCACCTGCGCCCGAGCGATTTTCAGGGTGATCAGGCACTCCTTCTTGTCACCATCCCGGCTCATGCCGCTGAGATAAATCTTGCCAAGCGTGGGAATCCGGGCGAACAGGATCGTGCCGACCTGCATCAGCACCGCCGCGCTCAGTTCCGCGTACTGCTTGTTGATTTCCAGGGCTTCCTTGCTTTCATACTGGATTTTTCCCGTTTCGCTCAATGAAGTCCGCTCCGGGGGAATGAGCGCCTTGCCCGGCAACCACACCCGCACCTGCATGATGTTGCCGAACAGATCGATGTCCACGTCCACGGGGAAAGGCAGTGACAGTTTGGGCAGATACTCGTCGATGGTCATCACCACGGCAGCCATCTCGCCATTGAGCAGACGGACATAAAAGTCGATCCGCTCTTCCTCCGCATCGTCATGCAGTTTCCGTTGCAGTGCGATTGCCTCTTCCTGTTCCCGGGTCTTGGCTTCGATCTCCAGGCGGGTATCCTTTTCAATCTTGGCCAAAACATGCTGCCGCTCCCGGATCAGTTTGAATTGCAGATAACCGACGGCTGCCAGCATGACCGTGGCGAGCGCAATGGTGATCCAACTGGGGAAAACAGCCACGCACAAAATCAAGGCTACCATGAGTCCCCAGCGAACCAGGATCGGCTGACGATAACGCCGTTCCGCCGCCAGGAGTCGTTCCGGCAGCAGCGACTGGAACTCTTGACGAGGCGGTTCCCGAAACGGCTCTTTCACCAGAAAGCGGACATAATTTTCCGGTTCATAGCTGAATTTACTCACATCCGCCAATGCCTTTTCCACCGCTTCATGCTGCTGGTGCTCCGCTTGCCAGCGCTGCAGCTGCGCATTTTGACGATAGTACCGTTCGCTGGCGTATTCCTTGACCAGCCCGCTGCGCAGCGAATACTGCTCTTTCTTGCCCTCTCCGGGCGCTAAGCCTGTGCTCAAAACAACGCCTCCTCGCGGTCCCGCAGGGCCATTCCCCGGCGCGACGAAAGTTTGCTGATTTAACTATATCATTAATTCCACAATCAGGGCAACGTTGACAGCAATCACCATTTACTTGTGATATAATGAATCTCGAAATCGGGAAATAATTCACGGGGAGGAATTTGCTATGCCATTGGTAACTTCAAAAGAAATGTTCAAAAAAGCGTACGAGGGCAATTATGCGGTAGGTGCGTTCAATGTCAACAACATGGAGATCGTNNGAAAATGCGCCGTTAATTCTGCAAGTTTCCGCCGGCGCCCGGAAATACGCCAAACATGTTTATTTGATGAAACTGGTGGAAGCCGCCGTGGAAGATTCCGGCCTGCCCATTTGTCTGCACCTGGATCATGGCGAGGATTTCGAAATCTGCAAGGCCTGCGTGGATGGCGGCTTTACCTCGGTCATGATCGATGGTTCCAAGCATCCCTTCGAAGAAAACATTGCCCTGACCAAAAAAGTGGTGGAATATGC
>DCTI01000131.1:0-156 GCA_002329525.1 Negativicutes bacterium UBA1444 | reverse complement strand
ATCGGCACCAGCCACGGCGCGTATAAATTCAAAGGCGAACCGTCACTGGACTTCGCCCGGTTGGAGAAGATTTCCGGATTGCTGCCCAATTTCCCGTTGGTTCTGCATGGCGCCTCGACGGTTCTGCCGGAGTTCGTGGCCAAATGCAACCAATAT
>DCTI01000158.1 GCA_002329525.1 Negativicutes bacterium UBA1444 | reverse complement strand
GGACAAGCTGATCGGCGTGCGCGATCCGAACGGATTCCGGCCGCTGTGCCTCGGGCAGTTGCCGGAAGGCGGCTGGGTGATCGCCTCGGAATCCTGTGCTCTTGATGCGGTCAACGCCAAGCTGGTGCGGGACATCGCGCCCGGCGAGATGGTAGTCATCGACGGCAAGGAACCGCATTTTCGCCAGATTGTGGCTGAACCACAGCCACCGGCTCTTTGTGNNCTCGTCCGGACAGCCTGATTGACGGCCAAAGCGTTTACCAGGCGCGACTGGCCATGGGACGACAATTGGCAATTGAAAGCGGCTTGGCGGCGGACATTGTCATTTCAGTTCCGGACTCCGGAACGACAGCCGCCCACGGCTTCAGCGCCCAGTCGGGCATCCCGTTTGCGGAAGGATTGATGAAAAACCGCTACATCGGTCGGACTTTTATCCAGCCGGAACAGAAAAAACGCGATGCGGGCGTCCGGATCAAATTGAATGCGGTTCGCTCGGCAGTGGCGGGAAAATCGATCATCATGGTCGATGACTCTATCGTCCGGGGCACGACCAGCGGCCGGATCGTCAAGATGCTGCGTGAGGCCGGCGCGAAAAAGATTCACATGTGCGTCAGTTCGCCGCCGATCATCTATCCCTGCTATTATGGCATCGACACCTCCGTGCGCAAAGAACTGGTCGCCAGCTCCAAAACGATCGATCAGATTCGTCGCTACATCGGGGCCGATTCCCTGCACTATCTGTCCCTGGAGGGATTGCGGCAATGTGTGGCGAATGTCCATTTGGACGGACTTTGTTATGCCTGTTTCAACGGCGATTATCCGACGGCAATCCCCTGTCAGGGCGAAACGCCGGGATCCAAGTTTGTATTTGAGGAAAATTCCTGCGGCTCTCTGCAGAAGGGCCAGGAAAAACCACGGGGGAGGAAGCGCTCATGAACCCAAAGCAACCGGAAGCCGGCCTCAGTTACCGTGACGCCGGCGTGGACATCGACGCCGGCAACCGGTCGGTGGAATTGATGAAAGCGCATGTGCGCGCTACCTTCCGGAAAGAAGTGTTGTCGGATATCGGTGGGTTTGGCGGTCTGTTCGCCCTCGATACCCGCAAATACACAGAACCGGTTCTGGTGTCCGGCACGGACGGAGTGGGAACCAAGCTCAAGCTGGCCTTCATGATGGACAAGCATGATACCATCGGCCAGGATGCGGTCGCCATGTGCGTCAACGATATTCTGGTCCAGGGCGCCGAGCCGCTGTTCTTTCTGGACTATGTCGCCGTCGGCAAACTGGAGCCGGAAAAAGTAGCCGACATCGTGGGCGGCGTGGCCCGGGCCTGCAAGGAATCGGGCTGTTCGCTGATTGGCGGCGAGACGGCGGAGATGGCCGGGTTTTATCCGGACGGCGAATATGATATTGCCGGCTTTGCCGTCGGGGTGGCGGAAAAATCGCGTCTGATCACCGGCGAACGAATCCGGCCGGGCGACGTGCTTTTGGGATTGCCGTCCTCGGGTGTCCATTCCAACGGTTTTTCGCTGGTGCGCAAGATCTGTTTTGAGCATCAGAAATTTGCCGTGGATACCTTTATTCCCGAACTGGGCAAACCACTCGGCGAAGAGCTGCTGATACCGACGCGCCTATATCCGAAAGCTTGCCTGCCGCTGTTCGAACGTTTCGAGATCAAGGGCATGGTGCATATCACCGGCGGCGGCTTCTATGACAACATTCCCCGGGTGTTGCCGGAGAACTGCTCGGTAACGGTGGATATTGCCAGCTGGCCCCGGCCGCAGATATTTTCTCTGCTGCAGCAGTGGGGCGGCGTGGCCTGGCCGGAGATGTACCGGACTTTCAATATGGGGATCGGCATGATCATCGTGGTTTCCGAGCAGGAAGCGCCGGCCATTCATCGGGCGTTGGCCGAGCAAGGCGAAATTTGTTACCGGATCGGCCGGGTCACGGAAGGAAATCGGCAGGTGGACCTGAAGGGGGGCGTATTCGGTGCGTAAAAAGGTGCTGGGAGTTCTGGTGTCGGGCCGCGGCAGCAATTTGCAGGCCATCGTGGACGCCATCAACGCCGACCGGCTGGTCGCCAAAATTGGTGTTGTCATTTCCGACAATCCCGACGCCAATGCGCTGCGGCGGATTGCCGGCCTGGATATCCCGACCGCGGTCGTGGAGCGAAAAAACTATGCCAGTAAACCAGAGTTTGAAGCGGCTATTATCGAACAATTGGATCTGCACCATGTCGAACTGGTGGTGCTGGCCGGCTTCATGCGAATTTTGAGTCCACAGTTCATCAATCGCTTTCCGATGCGGATCATGAACATTCATCCGGCTCTGTTGCCGTCGTTTCCGGGGCTGGATGCGCAGGCGCAGGCTCTTCAATATGGCGTGAAAGTATCCGGAGCCACGGTGCATTTTGTGGACGAAGGCATGGACTCGGGCCCCATCATCCTGCAAGAGGCGGTGCCGGTCGAGGATGACGATACGGTGACAACGCTGGCCGACCGCATTTTGCATCTGGAACATCGTCTGTACGTGCGGGCTGTCCGGTTGTACTGTGAAGGCCGGATTCATATTTCGGGACGGGCTGTGAAAATTTTGCCGCCCCGGCAAAATTCATAGGAAGAAGGCGAACGGCATTGAAAGTGAAACGGGCATTGATCAGCGTATCCGAC
Organism: Negativicutes bacterium UBA1444; assembly: GCA_002329525.1. Taxonomy (GTDB): domain Bacteria; phylum Bacillota; class Negativicutes; order UBA1444; family UBA1444; genus UBA1444. The sequence continues at coordinate 7,344 of DCTI01000158.1, read as the reverse complement.
AAGACCGGCGTGGTGGAGTTTGCCAAGGCATTGACCGCCATGGGCGTTGAAATCGTATCGACCGGCGGGACAATGAAGGCATTGCAGGACGCCGGCGTGCCGGTTATCTACATCAGCGATGTTACCGGCTTCCCGGAAATGATGGACGGCCGGGTGAAAACACTGAATCCGTACATCCACGGCGGAATTCTGGCCGTGCGCGACAATCCGGAACATGCGGCGGCCATGGCCGAACACGGAATCAGCCCCATCGATCTGGTGGTCGTGAATCTGTATCCGTTCCGGCAAACTATCGCCAAACCGGGAGTGACGCAGGAAGAGGCAGTGGAAAATATTGATATCGGCGGGCCGGCGATGGTGCGCAGCGCGGCGAAGAATTTCCGGTATGTGACCGTGGTCGTCAACCCGGCCCGGTACGGCGATGTCATCAATGAGCTGGCGGAGTTCGGCGAAGTGACGCCGGCCACCCGGTTGGCTTTGGTCCGGGAGGCATTCACTCACACCGCTGAATATGACGCGGCAATTTCGCGGTATTTTTCCCAGCAGACCGGCGAAGGCGAGTATCCGTCAACACTGATTTTGCCATGGGAAAAATTGCAGGACCTGCGTTACGGTGAAAACCCCCATCAGACGGCGGCTTTTTATCGCGACAACGCGGCCTGNNGGAATTGTCGTTCAACAATATTGTCGATCTGGAATCCGCCTATGCCATTGTCGCCGATTTTGACAAGCCGGCGGCGGCGGTGATCAAACACACCAATCCCTGCGGCGCGGCGACGGCCGATGATATTGCCACGGCCTACAAACTGGCCTACGAAGCGGACCCGGTTTCGGCATTCGGCGGCATTGTCGGGCTGAACCGACCGGTGGACGCGGCAACGGCTGAACAACTGAAGACGATCTTTTTGGAGGCGGTCATAGCTCCGGCCTTTGACGAGGCGGCACTGGAGATCCTCGGCGCCAAAAAGAACGTGCGTTTGCTGGCGGCGGAGCTACCGGCGGCTGACGCAAAAACACGCTATGATATCAAAACGGTTTCCGGTGGAATCGTAATTCAGTCCGCCGATACCCAGGACGCACCGGCATCGGAGTGGAAGACCGTTACCAAACGGGCGCCGACCGCGGCGGAGCTGAAAGAACTGGAACTGGCCTGGAAAGTTGTAAAACATGTCAAATCCAACGCGATCGTGGTGACACGGGACGGGCGGACCGTTGGCGTAGGGGCCGGGCAGATGAACCGGGTCGGATCGGCGGAAATCGCCCTGAAACAGGCTGGCGAGGCGGCCAATGGCGCCGTGATGTCCTCGGATGCCTTTTTCCCGTTCCGGGATACGGTCGATGCGGCGGCCAAAGCCGGTGTAACGGCAATCATCCAGCCAGGCGGATCGGTCCGGGATGAGGAGTCGATCGCGGCGGCTGATGAATACGGCATCGCGATGGTGTTCACCGGGATGCGGCACTTCAAACATTGAGAATACTGGAGGTTTGACTATGCGAATCCTGGTTGTTGGCGGAGGGGGCCGTGAACATGCGCTGGTGTGGAAATTGGCCCAGAGTCCCCGGGTGAAAAAAATCTACTGCGCTCCCGGCAATCCCGGTATCGGGCAGATCGCCGAGTGCGTCGATATCTCCGCGGACAATATCAAGGCGTTATGCGGATTTGCCCGGGAACATAGCGTCGACCTGACGGTCGTGGGACCGGAAAAACCCTTGACGGACGGTATCGTCGACTATTTTACGGCGCAGGGTCTGCGGATTTTCGGACCAACCCAGGAAGCGGCGCAACTGGAAGGCTCCAAAACTTTCGCCAAGGAACGGATGAAGGAATACGGAGTGCCGACGGCTGAGTTCGCCGTGTTTTCCTCGGCGGCGGAAGCCAGGGCCTATGTCGAAAGCAAGGGAACCGGCATTGTCGTCAAGGCGGACGGCCTGGCGGCGGGCAAAGGCGTGGTCGTGGCGGAAACCAAGGCCGAAGCGCTGGCGGCCATCGACGAAATCATGCTGAAGAAAGTTCATGGAGACGCCGGCAACCAAGTGGTGCTGGAAGAGCGGCTGGTTGGCGAAGAAGCTTCCCTGCTGGCATTTACGGATGGCGTCACGGTCGTGCCAATGGTGGCGGCGCAGGATCACAAGCGGGTGGGCGACGGCGATGTCGGTCCCAATACCGGCGGCATGGGCGCCTATGCTCCGGCGCCGGTGGTGACGCCACAACTGCTGCGCCAAATCCAGGATACCATTCTGCAGCCGATGATCGACGGTTTGCGACAAGATGGAATCCTGTATCAGGGAGTGCTTTATGCAGGACTGATGATCACGGCCGATGGTCCCAAAGTTATCGAGTTCAACGCACGGTTCGGCGATCCGGAAACGCAGGTGGTATTGCCGCTGTTGGACGCCGATCTGGTGAAAATTATGGAGGCCTGCATCGACGGGACACTCGCCGGACAAACCGTGAAATGGCGGGATAAAGCGGCGGTTTGCGTTGTGGTCGCGGCTGGCGGCTACCCCGGCGAATACCGCAAAGGGGATATCATCACCGGATTAGGGGAGGCCGAAGCCAGGGACACGGTGGTGTTCCATGCCGGAACCGGATTGGCCGGCGACACGATTGTGACCCATGGCGGACGCGTGTTGGGCGTGACCGCGATGGCCGAGAATATTGCCGCGGCCGTGGACAAGGTGTATCCGGCCGTCGGGCAGATCCGATTTGCCGGGATGCAGTATCGAAAAGACATTGCCCATCGGGCGCTGAAGCGCTGACATTTCCCTGCGACCGGCAAGGATCAATAGAAAAGGGGCTGTGAGAACTTGTTTAGAAGTCTTTCACAGTCCCTTTACATTTCCGGAGATGTTGACAATGTCTAATACAACCTGCCCCATATTCAGCATTTCATTGGGAAAGATAACGTCGCTTACTCAACGTCGAAAATTTTGCCGGGATTCAGAATGAGATTGGGATCGAGAGCGTTTTTGATGCGCCGCATCATGTCCAGCTCGACCGGATCGGTGAACCGCTGCATCAGGTCCTTGCGTTTGTAGCCGATCCCATGCTCGCCGGACAGACGACCGCCCATCCGGTATACGACCTCGTACAGCTCTTCCTGGAAGCTGCCGAGACGCCGGTCCCATTCCGTTTCCGGCAAGTCGCCGCGAAACAGGGTGATGTGGATGTTGCCGTCGCCGGCGTGACTGACCATTCGTAATGTCAGCCCGACTTTGGCGGCGATCCGGTTACAGGCTTCGGCGGCTTCGGGAATCCGGTTGACCGGTACGACCACATCCTCGAACGACTGCACGGCGCTTTCTACCCGGGTCGCTTCCGTAAAGGCCTTGCGGGCTTTCCAGATTTTCTGCGAATCGGCGACCAACACGGATATCGCGCCATGGGCGCTGCACAAATCGTCGAGGGCGACCGTTTTGTTTTCCAGATCTTCCTCGGACTCGGCTTCCATCTGGATGATGACATAGTGGCCGATATCGCTGTTGGGCAGCTTTTCCTGGAGAAAGCGCTCGACGCTCTGCACGGTGGCATTGTCCATGAACTCCACGCAGGTGGGAGTCAGACCGGCCCGGAGCATGTGCCCCACAATGGCGATAGCCGTTGCCACGTCAGGAAACACGGCCAGCAGATCGATGACATGCGCCGGCAACGGCTTGAGTTTCAAGGTGGCCTGGGTGATGATACCCAATGTTCCTTCGGATCCCATCACCAACTGCTCCAGACAGTAGCCAGACGTATTTTTGTTGAGACGGCTGCCTAGGTGGACAATGTCGCCGAGTGGGGTCACCATTTCAAATTCGTAGACTTGATGACGAGTGGTTCCATATTTTACGGCCCGGTTGCCGCCGGCGTTCGTTGCCAGGTTTCCGCCGATGAAACAACTGTCGCCGCTGCAGGGGTCGCCGGCATAAAACATTCCAGCGGCCTTGGCGGCTTTCTGGACTTCGTCCGTCCGCACACCGGCCTGCACGACCATGTACATGGCTTCAGGATTCACTTCGATGATTCGGTCGAAACGTTCCAGCGACAGAACAATGCCGCCGGTGACCGGGACGGCGCCGCAGGCCAGCCCGGTGCCGGCACCCCGGGGAACGATCGAGATACGTTCCCGGTTGGCCAGTTTGACAACATGCGCGACTTCCTCCGTCGTTCCCGGCAGCACTACGACCTCCGGCTGATGGGCATATTTGCTGTCCGGCGTTTCATCGCGCGAATAGGTCTCAAGTTTGTCGGGATCGTCGAACGCGTACTTCTCACCGACAATGGCTTTCAATTCCGTTAAAATTTTTGGGGTGACAGGGTTATACTGTTGCATGACACGACTCCATTTCTCGCTAGTATAGGATATTAGCCCAATGTGCAAGAATGCTAAGCGCCGGATGCATGGGATGAGCGGAGGTTAAGCGAAGCGTCGGAGCGTTTTCATCATCCGGTGCTTAGAACATCTATGCGTTTACGGCTGTTGTTGGACGGATCCACTGGAAAAGGAAAAGCCAACTGCACGGCGGCGACCCACCGGAGTTCGCTTTCCTTTGCACCTATTATTTTATCAGCTGGATCGCGAAACGCCAAATTTTATTTCGGCGGATCAATCGCGCCCGTGGGGCAGGCGGCGGCACAGGCACCGCACTCGATGCACTTGTCGGGATCAATGACATACACGGGATCTCCTTCGGAAATGGCCTCGACCGGGCAGACGGGCAGACAGGCTCCAATGCGGTTGCAACGGTCCGTGATGAAGTATGCCACAAAACTCCCTCCTCTAACAAATGTTTCGCAATGGCCAAAAGATTTCCTTTTTTGTTTTCGTGATGGGCTGCCGGGAATCCTCTTTGGGGCAACGACATTTTTGGATTGTCGCCCAAGTTCGCTTCAAATATGATGTGGCTGGAATTTTTCCAGTCAAACCTTGCAATCTATAAATGCGGTGCTATAATATTAATAGGAAATTTAATCAATAAATAATAAATATATTTTACTGAAGGAGAGATGAACATGTTGAGTAAGAAAATGCAAGAACTGATGAACAACCAAATCCAGGCGGAATTCTATTCGGCCCAGTTGTATCTGGCGATGTCCGTTTACAGCGAGTCGGAAAATTTCAAAGGGTTCGCCCATTGGTTGAAAGTACAATATCAAGAAGAAACTTCCCATGGCATGAAGTTTTTGGAACATATTGTGGAGCGGGGCGGTGAAGTCGAACTGAAATCGATTGATGCGCCGCCGGTAAAATTCGGTTCAATGCTGAAACTGTTCGAAGAAGTATTGGCTCATGAAAAGAAAGTCACGGCCATGATCAATAACCTTTATGAAGCGGCCCTGAAGGAAAAGGATTATGCTTCGCAGATTTTCTTGCAATGGTTCATTTCCGAACAGGTCGAGGAGGAGGCCAACGCGGCCGAGATTGTTGCCCAACTGAAAATGATCGGTGAAAAGAGTGTCGGCGGCCTGTTTCAACTGGATCACGCGCTGGGTCATCGCAAAGGATAATCAGCTTTTTACAACAACGAAACCGGGGATTCCTGTCGGGGAATTTCCCGGTTTCTTTTCATAACTGCAGTCAGCGCGGCAACCAAATGGTTAAAACGAAGATGTCGCCACATTGACGAGACGTAAGGCAATCAAGTAAAATTAGAATTACATCCCCCCTATAGGGGGGTATAGGCATGATTTTTGGTATCTGCAGACTAAGACTTTGTATTTTATGGCAAGTTTAATAAAAGTAATGATAACATTACTAATCAGCATGATGATTGGGGGAGGAAATCCATGAAGCGGCGAGAATTTATTCAATGGACAGCGGCAGGCTCTTTGACGCTCATGGGCTTGTCCGGTTGTGGCGGCAACCCGGCTCCCAAAGACGCTGCTGTTCCCGCCAAACCGGTCGATTCGCCGGCGAAAGCGACGGCTTCGTCTGCACCGCCGATGGTCGTTGTGAATGGAACGGACCCGAATGAGCTGATGGCGCGCGGCCTGCAGGCGATGGGCGGGATTGGCCGGTTTGTCAGGCAAGGACAGACTGTTGTCATCAAGCCGAATTTCAGCGTACCGCGAACCCCGGAGCAGGCGGCGACTACCAACCCCGACATGGTGGCCGCGTTGGTGAAGCATTGTCTGGGCGCCGGGGCGAAAACGGTCAAAGTCATTGACAATCCGTTCACCAATGCCCAGATGTGTCTCGAAANNGGGAATCCGCCGGGCGGTGGAAGCGGCGGGCGGCAAAATCTTCGCCACCAACAAGTTGTCCGGCGAGTTTTATTCGGCGGTCAATGCTGGCGGTTCGATTTTGCAGTCGCTGCAGTTTTCCAAAGATGTTTTGGAGGCCGATGTTTTCATCAATTTTCCCATACTCAAGCATCATAACGGTGCCGGCTTGACGATGGGGCTGAAAAATATGATGGGGTTGGTCTGGGACCGGGGGTTTTTTCACCGCACGGATTTGCACCGGACCATTGCCGAACTGTCCGCGTTCAAGAAGCCGCACTTGATTATCCTGGATGCGGTTCGCGGCATCACGACCCATGGCCCGATGGGACCGGGAACCATTCGAGAATACAAGCAGCTGATATTCAGCACGGATCCAGTGGCTCTCGATGCCTACGGCGCCGAGTTGTTCGGACTGAAACCCGCGGATATCGCTCATATCGCCATTGCGGCGGAGCTGGGAATCGGTTCGTTGGATTGGAAGCGGCTGAACCCGGTGCGTGTATAACTACTGACTGAAGTAAGGGGAACTGCCATCGAGTTGATGCTATTACTCATTGTTTTCTTTGTTTCGACTGTTGCCACTGGGGTGCTGCAACGATTGCGGCGCCGGGAAAAGACAATTTTGCAGTGGCCGCAAATCAAAGCCCGCGTTCAACCAGGTTCCCTCGTCTTTAGCCGGGCCGGCTGGTTTCCGGGCGGACGGAGCCGCGGTTGGCGTATTTCTTCAGTGTTGTTTGAATATGAAATAGACGGCTGTACGCACAAAGGCCGCAAAATGTTACCGGTAAACTGGACCATCCGTGAATCGGAGCTGGAACGGGTGCAACGGGAACTGGAGACTTTTGCGGTTGTTTTTTGTGATCCGACGGATTCCACCGAGGCGTTTCTGGATATACCGGACCGCTGGCAACGGGGGAGCATAAGCTGGATTACCGTGGGGCTGATCGGGGCAACAGGATTGTCGCTGCTGTCGGCACTAATGTTGCTCGCGAAATATGTCTGACGTTGATGGAATATATAGGATTCTATATTTTTTCCAAATAGGGAGGACTGGAGGTTTTTTCATGTTGGAACAGTTCGGCGCCATTGCAATTTTGGCGGGCGTAGCCTTTATTTTTCCATTTATCCCGCTGATT
>DCTI01000062.1:2109-4718 GCA_002329525.1 Negativicutes bacterium UBA1444 | reverse complement strand
GCGCCGATATGCTGGGTAATGCCGCCAGCTTCCGTGGAAGTAACATGGGTCTGGCGAATGGTATCCAGCAGGGATGTTTTGCCGTGATCGACATGGCCCATCACGGTAACCACCGGCGGCCGCGGCAGCAAGGATGCCGGATCGTCTTCAATTTCCGGAATCACTGTCGGATCGACTTCCGGCGGCAATTCTTCTACCGTTACGCCGAATTCCGACGCAATCAGGCTGGCAGTGTCAAAATCTATTTCCTGGTTGATGGTCGCCATGACGCCCAACATCATCAGTTTTTTGATGACTTCGTTCACTTCGCGGCTGAGTTTGGAAGCCAGTTCCTTGACTGTCAACGATTCGCCAACCTTAATGTGAGTCGGCCGCACCGGTTCCTGTTTCGGCGCCGGTGTCGAAGGCGCCGGACGACGTCCGACCTGGCCGGGACGATTTTGCGCCTGGCCTCCCTGAATCGGCGGTCGGCCGCCGGTTGTCCGCTGCTGCGGCCGGTCAAAGCCGGTTTGTTTTCGGTCGGTCTTTTGTCCGGATGCGGGTTTTTGTTGTCCGGCAGGGGTTGACGAAAGAGGTGGGCGACCAGATGGACGGCCAGTCATCGCGGAATCCGGACGGGGTCCGCCGGGGCGTGGTCCTTTTGCCTGTCCTTTGGGTGGAACAGTTCCCGGGGCAGAGCCGGCAGGAGGAGCCTGTCGCGTATCAGCGGCCCGCGGCGGTTGTGCCATGGGCGGCCGGATCACATTTTTGGGGTTGAACGGTGGTGCCGGCCGAAACGGATAATTGGGAGTTCCCACTTTCGGCGCTGCGGGCTTGGCTGTACTGCCTGCCGGTGCGGCGGCAGCCGGCTGCTGTTTCGGAGCTGCCGGCGGCTCGACCCTGGCGGGGGTCGGCTTGTTCACTGTCGGTTCGGCTGACGAAACCGGTGGAGTTTTCACAGCAACCGGGGGCGCGGTCACGGTTGGCCTGACGGAAGCCGGAGTTGTGGCGGTGGTGGCGGGAGCTACCGGCGTGAACGGTTTGGGACGGTTCTCAATCGGTCGCTGAAAACCTGCGGCAGCCGGATGTTCGGGGCGTGGCTTGCCGCCTTGCCGCTGGCCTCCGCCATAAAACACTTTTGCGGGCGGCGGCGGCGCCTTGGGAGGTTCGGGTTTAGGTGGCGGCGTGGCAGCAGCAGCCTTTTTTCGCTGCCGTTCCCGTATTTCCTCGGCTGTATCCGGTTTCGGCGCAAAAGTACGCACCAGCACCTGGTAAGCTTCCTCTTCAATGCTGGCCATGTGATTCTTGGCCGGCATATTGTTGCGGGCTAAAATATCCAGAATCAATTTACTCTGTGTATTAAATTCTTTTGCAAGTTCATAAACGCGGTATTTCGACATTACATCGCCTCCAAATAGTTCTCCGTCAAACGCCGTCAGATGAGACCAGGCGCCGAAGGGAGGTGGCAAATCCGATATCATTAACGGCAACAGCCGCCTTGGGACTTTTCCCGACAGCCATCCCCAGTTGTAACTTGGTCAACGCAACGAGCGTAGGTGTAGCGGTTTCCGTCGTCATGGCCCGTAGCCGTCTCACGGTGTCCGGCGCGGTGTCCGCTGCAATCAAAAGCAACCTGCATTTGCCCGACAAGATTGCTTTTTCCGTTTGCATCGCTCCCGTGGCGATCTGGCCCGCCCGATGGGCAAGCCCCAACAATCCCAGGATTTTTTCGTCGTTCATGCCGGTTCCAGAATCTTTACCAGCGAATCATAGACCGTACCCGGTACAGAACACTTCAGGGCCCTCTCCAGTCCCTTGCCGGAGCGGGCCTGCTGAATGCAATCCGCATTTTTGCAGACATAACCGCCACGCCCCGGCGCCTTGCCCGACGGATCGACAATGACCTCGCCGGTGGGCGTCCGGACGATCCGGACCATCGCTTTCTTGTCCTGAAAAGTTTGACAGCCGCTGCACAAGCGTTTGGGCGTCTTCTTTTGTTTGATCATTCCTCTTCCGAATCTCCCTGCAGCATCAAGGCCTGGGTTTCGCTTTTGATATCGATCTTCCAGCCGGTCAGCTTTGCAGCCAGTCGGGCATTCTGGCCTTCCCGGCCGATCGCCAGGGACAGCTGGTAGTCCGGAACAATAACCCGCGAAGCCTTTTCATCCTCAAAAATTTCGACGGCGATCACTTTCGCCGGGCTCAAGGCGTTCGCAATATATTCGTCGGGATTTTCGCTCCACCGGACCACATCGATTTTTTCGCCGCGCAATTCGTTGACGATCATCTGCACGCGCAAGCCTTTGTGGCCGACGCAGGCGCCGACCGGATCCACATTCTCATCCGCCGAATACACGGCGATTTTCGAACGCAAGCCCGGCTCGCGGGCAACCGACTTGATCTCCACGACGCCGTCGTGAATTTCCGGCACTTCCAGTTCAAACAAACGCCGGAGCAGGCCGGGGTGCGTTCGGGACAGCATAATCTGCGGCCCTTTGGGCAATTTTTTGACTTCCACGATGAAGGTTTTGATGCGTTCCCCATACCGATAAGGTTCGCCGTTGATTTGCTCCGTCGGCGGCAATACGGCTTCGGCTTTCCCCAAATCCACATAAACCTGGCGTTGTTCG
>DCTI01000062.1:0-2101 GCA_002329525.1 Negativicutes bacterium UBA1444 | reverse complement strand
GGCGAATTCATCGTAAACCAGACTGCGCTCCGCTTCGCGGATCCGCTGCACAACCACCTGTTTGGCAGTTTGGGCGGCAATGCGGCCAAAATCCTTGGGGGTCACTTCCTGCTCGACCACATCGCCCAGCTGATAGGCGATGTCAACGGCCTTGGCATCATCCAGAGAAATTTCCTGTTTTGAATCCGAAACAGTCTCCACCACATCTTTGCGGGAATACACATGAATCTCGCCGGTTTCCCGATCCATCGACACGCGAACATTCTGCACCGTGCCAAAATTGCGTTTGTAGGCAGAAATCAACGCCGCTTCCACAGCTTCAAACAGGACTTCGGCGGCGATTCCCCGCTCCCGTGCCAACTGTTCAAATGCTGCTAATAATTCTGTACTCACCAAGACGCCTCCTAAAAGTCTATTTTTTTATCGATTCCAAAGAAATATGCAGCCGGACCTGAGCCACTTCTTCCTGCGGATATGACTGATCTTTCCCGTTCACCATTACACAAACCTGACCATCGCGCAATCCCTGCAGGGTACCGATAAATTGTTTTTCCCCCGCTTGCGGTTTGAAAAATTTCAGGTCCACCAGGCGTCCGGCATAGCGGACAAAATCCTTTTCCCGACGCAATACCCGGTCGAGTCCCGGCGAAGAAACCTCCAGATAGTAGGCCTGTTTGAGAAAGTCCAGTTCGTCAAGAATCGGTTCCACGGAACGGCTTAGCTGTTCGCAGTCATCAATCCCCACCCCACCCGGCTTGTCGATAAAAATTCGGAGATACCATTCCCGTTCCTGTACGTATTCAACATCGACCAATTCCAGCGGAGTGCCTTGCAATAGCGGTTCCACGATTGCAATCACCTTGTCTTCGATTTCTGTTCGTGTCATCGGACACTCCCNNGGGCAGTACCCACTCTTTCACCAGCTTCCGAACATCTCCAGGTTGATTATATCATCCCAAACAGAAATTTACAACACCAGTTCCGGCAGATGCTTTGCCGGTGACATTTTCTCAAGTTATTGACACACCAGTTCCGGCAGAAACAGCGGAATCGGTGGGGAGTTTGTTCCCCATCCCTTAGCCGAACAGTTGCAATTGATCCGATTCCGGCAAATCGCCCAAACAGCCCTGTTGCGCCAACAGGTCGATGATGGTCTTGGAAATATGTCCGCGCACTCGCAGATCTTCCTGCGAGGAAAACGGCCGTTCACTTCTGGCGCTCACCAGGCTTTCCGCTGCAGCCGCCCCCAGTCCCGGCAATGCTGCCAGCGGCGGCAGCAACGACTGTTCGTTGATCAGAAATTCTGAGGCATGGGACTTGTATAGATCGACCTTCAAAAAGGAGAAACCACGCAGCACCATTTCCCGGGCCGTTTCCATGACGGCCAGCAGTGCCTTTTCCTTCTGGCTGGCTTCATTTCCTTTGGCCTCCAAGTCACGAATGACTGCATTCAAGGCCTGTTCCCCCTGGGCCGCAGCCACGCAGTCGAACTCTTCCGCCCGGATCGTAAAAAAAGCGGCGTAAAAGGCCAATGGCAGACGAACTTTGAACCAGGCGATGCGGAACGCCATCATGACATAGGCGACCGCATGGGCCCGCGGGAACATATACTTGATCTTCTGGCAGGACTGGATAAACCAGTCGGGCACGTTCTGCGCTTTCATCGCGTCAATTTGGTGGGGTTTGACGCCCTTTCCCTTGCGCACGCTCTCCATGATCTCGAAGGCCGTCTTCGGCGCCACACCCTTCAACATCAGCGTCACCATGATGTCATCACGGGCCGAGATGGCCTCGGACAAGGTCGCCACTTTATCCCGGATCAGATCCTGCGCATTGTTGACCCAAACGTCCGTTCCATGGGAAAAGCCGCTGATCCGGACCAGTTCGCTAAAACAGGACGGGCNNCATCTGGCGCACGAAACGGGTGCCAAATTCCGGGATCCCCAGAGTGCCGACCGGGCTCTTCAGCTGCTCCGGCGTCAATCCGAGCGCTTCCGTTGAATAAAACAGGCTCATGGTTGCGGGATCATCAAAGGGCACTGTCTTGGCGTCCACCCCGGTCAACCGCTCCAGCATCCGAATAACCGTCGGATCGTCATGG
>DCTI01000204.1 GCA_002329525.1 Negativicutes bacterium UBA1444 | reverse complement strand
CCGATCGTGGAAAAAAGAAACGTGGCCCCGGCCAACAGGACCGTCCACGGCAAAAAGCCCGCCATGACTTTCGTCACGGGGGCGTTGAAAAAATACGACCAGCCCAGATCCCCGTTCAGCAATGATCCGGCATAGGCGGCAAACTGCCGCGGCCAAGATTGATCGAGAGCAAATCGGCGATAGATCTCGGCTTTCATATCCGGCGTCAGGGACAGTGCGGCCTCCTCGCCGTAAATCGCCAGGAAGGGATCGCCCGGCAACAGACGCGGCAGGACGAATCCCAGCGAAGCGAGGAAGACAAAGGCGATCCCATAATCCGTCAATAATCGGCGAACACGCATCCCATAATCTCCCGACCGTCTACCAACCCCGGTGATACGGCTCGGCGCAGGCCAGACAAACCTTTTTGCCGTCCACCAGACGCAATCGCGGTTCCATCGTGACTTCCCCGCAAGACTCGCAGACGACGGAGTCGAAGATCCGGGCCCGGGAGGGCAGCTCGAATCCCGGCTGTTTGCAGTCGAACAGTTCCTCAGCCGGTGCCGTCATGAGATAATGCATCCGTTTGTTTTTCTGCTCTTCGAACCGGGCTGTTTCGTCCGGTGTCGCGGTGCCGCCCATGACCTTCCTGCGCAGGGCGATCCCCTCCGGCGTACTCGCCCCCGCCTGACCCTTGAAGACCAGCCGGACCGCCTTGCCGGTGTCGCGGCGGAAGATCGTAAAGGCATGCTTGCCTTGGTCGCGGAAGATCAGGTTGCCTTTGCCTAGGGTACAGCCCAACAGCCATTGGATCGCATCCACGCCGCAGGCATCATTTTCCACGACGGCCGCTAACTCCTCGTCCCGGTCGCGGTGCAGGTCCAACGTCTTTTCGGCCAATCGGGCCGCCCGGTAACCGATGATGAGACCGGGGCAGACATGCCCGTGAAACCGGACCGATTCCGCCAGCTCGGCGGGAATTTCAAACTTTTCCACGTTATTTTCCTCCTTCGATGAATTGCAGTTTGTTGAACGGCTGGGGAATGCCATTGGCGACGCCCTGAAAGGTAAAAAACGGTTGGACGCGGTCGTTGTAGGCATAATACCAGGTCGGATAGTATAGCGGCAATGCCGGCAGATCCGTCGCATACAGCCGTTGCGCCTCTAATATCAGTTGCCGTCGCTCGTCCGGATCGACGGCCGCCGTCTGTTCCGCCAGAACCTGCGTCAGCTCCTCATTGTTTTTCCAGCGGGCGCTCAGAAAATTATCGCCGGTGATCATCCTGACCAACACCTGCGGGTCGCCGCCGATCCCGCCATGTCCGCTCAAGGCCAAATCAAAGTTCCATTCGGCGACGCGGCTGTCGATCGCCTTGGCGTCAAGAGCCCGGATTGCCACGCGAATCCCGGCCTGCTCCAGCTGACTCTTGATGAACTCGCCCTGCCGTTCCTGCGGCGAGCCGGGAACGCCAATCCCTCCCGGCGCCACCAGCAGTTCCATGGTCAGCGGTGCGCCGTCCTTTTCCCAGAACGCGCCGTTGCGGGCATAGCCGAGCCCTTGCAGCAGTTCCGCCGTCTTTGCGGGTTCAAAGGGCAGCTGCAGTTCCGGGTTGCGCCAGGGGCTATCCGGGGCCAGCAGTCCGGGATTGCCCGGCTTGCCGTGCCCGCGCAGGGTAATCTCCACCAGAGCGCTCCGGTCGATCGCCAGCGCCAACGCGCGGCGGAAGTCCGCATTGTCGAATGGCGGTTTGCGATGATTGATCAACAACTTCGCCACCCAGTCCAGTTTGCCTACGGCCACGGCGTAGCCTTCCTGTTTCAACCGATCGGCCATATCCGGCGGGGCTTGGATAAAATCCACCTGCTTCTGTCGCAGAGCCGCCACCGCCGTTTCCGGCGACATCTTCACGAAGCGGATCTCCCGGTATTTCGGGTTGCCGCCGTAATACTCCGGCGACGCCGTGTAACGGTAACTGCCCTGTTCCCGGCTGTAATCCGCCAGACGGTAGGGACCGGTCCCGATCAGCGCCGCCGGCTGGAGAAACTGGCGCGCGTCCTTCACATCCCGCCAGATATGCTGTGGCAACATTGGAACCGTNNCCGCCACATTGTCCAAAAACGGCGCGTAGGGCTTGGCCAGGGTAATCTTCACTTCGTGGTCGCCGACCGCTTCCACGCGGTCGATCATGGCCACCGAGGACCATGTATAGCCCTGTTCCCTCAGATAGAGGAACGTGAAGACCACATCCGCCGCCGTGAACGGCTGACTATCATGCCATTTTACATTTTTGCGCAAGAAAAAACGATATGTCCGGCCGTCCGCCGATGTCTCCCACTTTTCGGCCAAGGCCGGCACGAAGCCTTTGGCGTCCTTCCAAATCAGCGTATCGAATAGCAGGCTCATGCGGATATAGCCCGGTCCACGTTGATAGTGCAGGAACAGAGAGGGAAAGCCCCAGTCTCCCGCCGGGTCGGCGATGGTCAGAATACCGGAATCCGCCGGCGGTTTGGCTGTCGTTTTTTCCGTCGGTGACACGCCGGCTGTTCCGCCGCAACCGGAAACCATCAACAAGATCAGTATGGCCATGCCGACAAAAGCTGCCGTCAGCTTCCGTCCGGTTTTACGATCAACCAAAACAGGCTCCCC
>DCTI01000146.1 GCA_002329525.1 Negativicutes bacterium UBA1444 | reverse complement strand
AAAATTTTGATCCAGACCTGCCCGCCTCTTTTGATATAACGGGTCATTGCAATACGGGCCGCTTCAATCTGCCGGTTAGTGATCCAGGAAGGCTCCAGGGCAGCCAGTCCGTATTCGCCGAACGCGACGGTATTGCCCTTGTTCGCATTTCCTTTCATACGGCCGCGAAATTGTTTGCGGTGCTTTACTCGTTTCGGTAACAGCATTAGTTTCCAGCCCCCTCGCCCTGAGGATTATGAGCGTGTCTGACAACCTTGGCTGTCGGCAACACTTCGCCCCGGTAAATCCACACTTTGACGCCAATGCGGCCAAAAGTGGTGTGAGCTTCCGCTGTTCCGTAGTTGATATCGGCTCGCAGCGTGTGCAGAGGAATACTGCCTTCCCGATAGGATTCGGTCCGGGCGATTTCGGCACCGCCAAGGCGACCGGCGACCATGACCTTGATTCCCTTGGCGCCGATCCGCATGGTGCGGCCGACAGTCTGCTTCATAACCCGACGGAAGGCCATCCGTTTTTCCAACTGGGCGGCGACATTTTCCGCCACCAGTGTGGAGTCCAACTCGGCCTGCTTAATTTCGGCGATGTTGACGTCAATGGTTTTATCCGTCAGTTTTTTCAGCGCCTTTTTCAATTCTTCGATGCTGGCGCCGCCACGGCCGATCACCATGCCCGGCTTGGCGGTATGAAGAGTGACCTTGATCCGGTTGGCCGCCCGCTCGATTTCGACCTTGGAGAGGCTGGCCGTCGCCAGTTTAGTCTTCAAAAACTTCCGGATCTTCATATCTTCATGAAGGTTGTTTGCATAGTCTTTGTCGGCATACCAACGAGCATCCCATGTCTTGATGATACCGATGCGAAGACCATGCGGATTCACTTTCTGTCCCATTCGCGATTCCCTCCTTCGCCTCGTTATCTTTCCTTAACGACAACAGTCACGTGACTGCTGCGCTTAAGGATTTTAAAAGCCTGTCCCCGGGAACGGGGATGTACCCTTTTCATTGTCGGCCCCTGATCGACATAGGCTGCCGAAACGTAAAGGGAATCCGAGTTCATGTCATAATTATGTTCCGCATTGGCAATCGCCGACTTCAAGACTTTATAGATGACGCCTGAAGCAACCTTGGGTGTGTTTTTCAAAACGGCCAATGCTTCCGTTACATCTTTGCCCCGAATCAGATCGATCACTATACGAACCTTGCGCGGTGCGATCCGCACATATTTGGCAACCGATTTAGCTTCCACGAATTAACCCCCTTTTTGAAAACTACCTATTTGCCCTTTACACCAGTTGCTCTTTCCGCTTTTGAACCGTGTCCCCTAAAAGTCCGGGTCGGAGCAAATTCACCAAGTTTATGACCAACCATGTCCTCCGTAATATAAACCGGAACATGCTTCCTTCCGTCATGGACGGCAATCGTATGTCCGACGAAAGAAGGCAGGATGGTGGAACTCCGCGACCACGTCTTGACCACTTTCTTTTCGTTCTTGGCATTCATGGCGTCGATCTTTTTCAAGACGCTGGCATGAACATAAGGTCCTTTTTTCACTGATCTTGACATTATACGGTGACCTCCTTTCTTCCCCCGTTATTTCGTGCGATGGCTGACAATAAGTTTTTCCGACGCCTTCTTCTTGGAACGCGTCTTCGTCCCCATAGCGCACTTGCCCCACTTGGTAACCGGGTTTTTGCGTCCGACCGGCGAGCGGCCTTCGCCACCACCATGTGGGTGATCGCACGGGTTCATCGCAACACCGCGGTTGGCCGACCGAATGCCCAGCCACCGGGAGCGACCGGCTTTGCCGATCGTGATGTTTTCGTGTTCATGGTTCCCCACCAGGCCGATGGTGGCCCGACAGTTTACATGCACCTTGCGGACTTCGCCGGAGGGCAAGCGCAACAGGGCTTGTTCATTTTCTTTCGCCATCAGCTGGGCGGAGGTACCGGCGGAGCGGACCATCTGGGCCCCTTTGCCGATTTTCAGTTCGATGTTATGAATCAGGGTACCGACGGGAATGTTCCGGAGCGGCAACGCATTGCCGACTTTGATATCCGCGTCCGATCCGCTCATCAGCTTGTCGCCGACCTTGAGGCCGTCCGGAGCAAGAATGTAGCGTTTTTCGCCGTCCGCATAAAACAGCAGGGCAATTCGGGCCGAGCGGTTCGGATCATATTCGATGGTCGCCACCGTCGCCGGCACGCCATCTTTGATCCGTTTGAAATCGATGATTCGATACAGGCGTTTGTGCCCGCCGCCTTGATGGCGGACAGTCAGACGACCTTGGTTGTTGCGGCCGCCGGAACGGCGAACAATCTCGGTCAGCGCTTTTTGCGGTTCGCTTGCGGTAATTTCATCAAAGCTCGATACTGTCATTTGCCGTCGTCCGGCGGTATATGGTTTAAAACTCTTTACTGCCATGAGTGATCCTCCTCATCAACCGCCCGAAGGCTTAGACTCCTTCAAAGAATTCGATCTGCTGTCCCGGGGCAATTTTAACGATGGCTTTTTTATAATCCGGCCGTTTTCCGGAGTATTTGCCCATCCGCTTGATTTTGCCCATGACCCGAACGGTGTTGACATCCAGAACCTTAACTTTGAAAACCGTTTCCACAGCCTGCCGAATTTCAACTTTATTGGCATTCAGCGGAACAATGAAGGTGTATTTGTTGTCTTGCATCCCCGTGTTGGATTTTTCCGTAATCAACGGCCGGATCAAAACATCGCGCAGATTTGTCATTATGCCAGCACCTCCTCGATTTTAGCGATGGCATCCTTGGTCACAAATACACGCCGATGATTCAGAAGGTCAAAGACGTTAATCCCCAAAGAAGTGAGAGTTGTTACGCCGGGAATGTTCCCTGCGGACTTTTCGACGGCTTCATTCTTCTCCGCCATGACCACCAGCGATTTCCCTTCGGTTGCCTTGAATCCTTCCAGGAACTTGACCATATTTTTGGTCTTGATTTCGGCAAAGTTCAGATCTTCCAAAACTAGCAGCTCTCCAGCGTTGACCTTCGAAGTCAGCGCCGAGCGCAAGGCCAGCCGGCGAACTTTACGCGGCATCGAAATCGTATACTTGCGGGGGTGCGGGCCAAATACAGTACCGCCACCGACCCACAGCGGGGAACGGATGGTGCCGGCGCGGGCACGACCAGTCCCTTTCTGTTTCCAGGGCTTTTTGCCGCCTCCACGTACAAATCCACGGGTCTTTGTGGCAGCATTGCCTTGGCGCTGATTGTTCAACTGCATGGTCACCGCCTGGTGCAGAACCGCTGCATTGACTTCACAGCCAAAAACCCAATCATTCAATTCAATTTCACCGGTTTGTTGTCCCGACATATTATACAGGGCTACTTTTGGCATGAATTATATCCTCCTTTCCAAACAAGGGTAATCGTCTCTATTTCCCACTCTTGACCGCAGCTGTTTTCGGCGGTTTTACAGTATTCCGGATCAATACGGCGCCGTTTTTGGGGCCGGGAATGGCGCCTTTGATCAAGATCAGGTTGCGTTCCACATCCACTCTGGCAACTGTCAGGCATTGAACGGTAACGCGCTCGCCGCCCATCCGACCAGGGAGCTTTTTCCCTTTGAAAACTTTGCCGCCGCCGCCGCTGATGCGCGGACCCATCGATCCCGGTTCACGGTGAGATTTGGAACCGTGTTTCATCGGGCCACGGGAGAAGTTGTGGCGCTTGATGGTACCGGCAAAGCCCTTGCCCTTGGAGGTGCCGATAACGTCAACAATCTCGCCTTCGGCGAAAATGTCCACCGTGAGCGTGTCGCCCACTTTTTGTTCCGGCGCACTCGCGAGGCGCAATTCGCGCAGGAATTTGACAGGCTTGACGTTTGCCTTATCAAAATGCCCTTTCTGCGGTTTGCTTACTTTTTTATCTTTAACAACGCCCATTCCGATTTGCAGGGCATTGTAGCCATCGCTTTCCAAACTTTTCACCTGGGTGATCAAGTTGGGGCTGGCTTCAACAACGGTAACCGGAACTACTTTGCCGTCGCTCGCAAAAATTTGAGTCATACCGATTTTCTTTCCTAACAGACCTTTAGCCACAATTGCCACCCCCTTACAGCTTGATTTCGATATCCACGCCAGCCGGCAGATCGAGGCGCATTAATGCGTCGACCGTCTTGGGCGTAGGCTCGAGAATATCAATTAAACGCTTGTGCGTACGCATTTCAAATTGCTCACGGGAATCCTTGTTGACATGCGGCGACCGCAAAATCGTAAAAATATTCTNNGGAAACCAATGCGCCTGTACGTTTCGCCGTTTCAACAATCTTGACCGCGCTTTGATCCAAAGCCTTGTGGTCATATGCTTTCAAACGGATCCGGATCTTTTGTTGTCTTGCCACTTATAATTCCTCCTCATCGTCCAGTTTCTCGGAACGGACTTGCTCCGCAGGAATTCCCCGCTCATCCTCGGCGGCAACCTCCCGTTTCATCGCAGTGTCGTCAGTATCATGACACGTAGGGGTGTGTGGACACACCCCTACCTCGCAAGGGTATTATTCGTTGATG
>DCTI01000187.1:433-9257 GCA_002329525.1 Negativicutes bacterium UBA1444 | reverse complement strand
CCGTTGCGGCGGCTGACGTCATTTCGGCGCCCGGCGCCGAAGCCGCCCCCAAAGTAGTGTACAATTTTCCGGAAGCGAGCGGCGGCAATGCCTGAAGGACTGAAACCGGGACTGACCGGGGAAGCAGCGGTGCTGGTGTCTGACGCCAATACCGCGGAAATGTTCGGCAATGCCGGCGCGAAAGTATACGCAACGCCAATGCTCGTCGCCTTGATGGAGCAGGCGGCCATCGCTGCCATTCGTCCATACTTGCTGCCCGGTGAAGGCAGTGTCGGCACCAAGATTGAANNGGTCGGCATGACGGTCCGGGCGCGGGCGGAACTAGCGGAAATCGCCGGGAAGCGGCTGGTCTTTGAAATCAGCGCGGCCGATGGCGTGGAAATGGTTGGAAAATGCCGGCATGAACGCTATATTGTTTCGAATATGGCGGCGTTTTTGGACAAGACGATGGGAAAACAGATCCGCAACGCCTAAGGTTTGATTTTCCTTATTGACGACACCTATGTGACGTGCTACTATTATGGCGAATTATGGCGGCATCCTGACGGAGCTGCACAAAAAGCCCTGGCAAAATGCAATACGACATTTTCTGAACCGCTTGGATCCTGAGTGACCGAGACGGGGGACGCGATGTTTGCTTTATGATATGCGCCTTCCTGTTTGCGGGGAAGGCGCATTGCTTTTTTGCCGGCCGAATGGAGATGTGTGTTCATGCAAGTCATCACCCGTATCGACGAACTGAAAAAAAAGATTCGTGACGCCCGGGCCGCCGACAGGACGATTGGCGTCGTACCCACTATGGGTTACCTTCACGAAGGACATCTGACTTTGATGCGGCAGGCGCGGGCCGAACAGGGGTTTGTTATTGCCACGCTGTTTGTGAATCCGCTGCAATTCGGGCCGACCGAGGACTATGCCGTTTATCCGCGTGACCTTGCCCGCGACAGCAAATTGGCGGCGACCACCGGCATTGATGTGTTGTTTGCGCCCACAGTCGATGAAATGTATCCGGCCGGCAATGGCAAAACATTAACATTCGTGGATGTGGAGAAAATTACCGCCACGTTGTGCGGTGCGTCACGACCGGGACATTTTCGCGGCGTCGCCACCGTGGTGACCAAACTGTTCAACATCACGGAAGCGGACGTTGCCTATTTTGGCCAGAAGGACGCCCAGCAGGTCACCGTGATTCGTCAGATGGTCCGGGATCTGAACATGAACGTACGGGTCGTGGCGGTGCCGATCGTGCGGGAAGCCGACGGGCTGGCCCTGTCGTCGCGAAACCAGTATTTGAGCCCCGCCGAGCGCCAGGCGGCGCTGGTTCTTTCGAAGTCGCTGCGATTGGCGGAAACAATGCTGGCCGGCGGCAACCGCGAGGCTTCGGCCGTTTTGGCGGCTGTTACCGACTGCATCGCGCAGGAGNNCGGCAGCCGTCGATTATATTGCGATGGTGGATCCGCAAACCTTGCAGCCACTGACGCAAATTTCCGGTTCGGCGCTGGTCGCGCTGGCTGTTCGGTTTGGCAAGACCCGTCTGATTGATAATTTGTTGTGGGAGGAAAAATAAGATGTTTCGCACGGTATTCAAATCCAAACTGCACCGGGCAACCGTGACCCAGGCTTGCCTGGATTATGTCGGCAGCATTACCATCGACGAGGACCTGATGGACGCGGCGGACATACTGATCAATGAAAAAGTGCAAGTCGTGGATATCAATAACGGAGAACGCTTGGAAACCTACGCGATTCCCGGCCCCCGCGGCTCCGGCGTCATTTGTCTGAACGGCGCGGCTGCGCGATTGGTGCAGCCCGGCGACAAGGTCATCATCATCACTTATGCTGTGGTGGATGACAAGGAAGCGAAGGAATGGAAACCGACGGTGGCTTTCCTGAACGATTCCAACCAAATTGCCGAACTGAAAAACGAGGAAAAACACGGGGAAATCAAGAAGTAACATAGAGAAACCAAGTGGATGAATTCGAGGAGAGAACACGATGAATCGCAGCGCCATTCTGGACATGCTCCGCAGTCGCACCGGACAGTTCGTTTCCGGGGAAGAACTGGGGCGGCAACTCAATATTTCCCGCACCGCCGTCAGCAAACAGATTCAGAAGCTTCGGCAAAGCGGTTATGATATCGAGTCGACGGTCAGTCAGGGACACCGGTTGCGGCGATTGCCTGACCTGTTGCGGCCGGAGGAAGTGTGCCCCCGCCTGACGACCAGAATATTGGGGGGCGAACTCCATTATTTCACCGAAATCGGCTCCACCAACGACGAGGCTAAAAAATGCGCCGTTGCCGGTTGCCCGGAAGGCACTTTGATTATCACCGAGGCGCAGCAGGGTGGCCGGGGCAGGTTGTCGCGCGGTTGGTTCTCGCCGATGGGAAAAGGCATCTGGATGTCGGCCGTGCTACGACCGCCGTTTCCGCCGCAGGAAGCCCCTAAATGCACGCTGTTGGCGGCGGTGGCCCTGAACCGGGCTATTCGGGAAGTGACCGGCATTCCCTGCGGCATCAAGTGGCCGAACGACATTTTATGCAACGGACGCAAACTGGTGGGCATTCTGACAGAAATGAGCGCCGAAATGGATGCCATCAACCATATTGTGATTGGCATGGGAATCAACGTGAATATCGCCGCCGAAGAAATCCCGCCGGAACTTCGGGAAATCGCCACCTCCATACAGATTGAAAAGGGAGCGCCGGTGTCGCGGCTGGATTTGCTGGTTCGGATCCTGGAATGTCTGGAGGAGTTGTATCTGGCCGTGCGAACCGGCGGATTCGACGCCGTGCTGTCGGCGTGGCGGCAGGAATCCATCACGCTGGGGCGGTTGGTGAACGTGATCGCGCCGGATAAATCGTATCAGGGGACTGCTTTGGACATTGACGGCGACGGGGCGTTGCTGGTGGAGACGGCGCAAGGACTGGAACGGGTGCTGGCCGGAGACGTATCGATTCGACCGGCGTGAGGACGCTGGCGAACTAAACTTGAGGAGGCGTAAAGATTGCTGCTGGTTGTGGATGTCGGCAACACGAATATTGTTCTGGGAATATACAAGGGAAAAGAGCTGCTTTGCCATTGGCGGATTTCGACGGATCGTCAGCGGACTTCCGACGAGTATGGCATTTTGATTTACAATTTGTTTCAGCACATGAAAGTGGACATGAAACAGGTCCAAGATGTTATTATTTCTTCGGTGGTGCCGCCGCTGATCGTGCCGCTGCAGCGGATGTGCGTCCGGTACTTCGGCGGGGAACCCTTGATTGTCGGGCCGGGGACCAAAACCGGCGTCCGCATCCATTACGAGAATCCGCGGGAAGTCGGTGCCGACCGGATCGTCAACGCCGTCGGAGCTTATGACAAATATGGCGGCCCGTTGGTGATCGTGGACTTCGGTACGGCCACCACGTTCGGGGCGGTATCGGCCAGCGGAGACTTTTTGGGCGGCGCGATATGCCCGGGCATCCGGATATCGGCGGAGGCGCTGTCTTCCGGGGCGGCCAAGCTGCCGCGNNGGACTTCGGTACGGCCACCACTTTCTGCGCCATCGCGGAAAACGGCGATTATCTCGGCGGGGCCATCGCTCCGGGGATTGGGATTTCTACGGAAGCGTTGTTTCAGCGCGCAGCGAAATTGCCGCGTATTGAATTGGTCAAGCCCAAGAGTGCGATTTGCCGGAATACGGTGGCCAGCATGCAGGCGGGGATATTCTTCGGCTTTGTGGGACAAGTTGATGAAATGGTCCGCCGGATGAAGCAGGAGCTGGGCACCGAAGCCAAAGTCGTGGCTACTGGGGGCCTGGCGAATTTGATCGCGCAGGAATCGAAAACGATCGATGTCGTGGAACCGTTTATCACGCTGGAGGGCCTCCGGATCATCCATGAACGCAATCGGTAGGGTCAAGATCGAGAATCCGACCGTGTTGGCGCCGATGGCCGGTGTTACGGACCTGGCCTTTCGGCTGCTGGCAAAGGAAATGGGCTGCGGCCTGGTTGTCTCGGAAATGGTCAGCGCTAAAGGGCTGCTGTATGAAAATTGCCGGACCAAGGACCTGATCCGGATTGACCAGCGGGAACGGCCCACTGCCGTGCAGCTTTTTGGTTCGGTTCCGGCCGAACTGGCCGAGGCCGCGCGGCGGGTGGCCGCCAGCGGCGCCGACATCATTGATTTTAACATGGGCTGCCCTACCCATAAAATTGTCAGGAATGGGGAAGGGTCGGCCCTGTTGCGCTTCCCGGCGCTGGCGGAGACTATTTTGCGGGAAATGGTGAATGCGGTCGATGTGCCGGTTACCGTGAAAATTAGAGCCGGTTGGGATGAGGACTCCATCAACGCGGTTGAAATCGCCCAGCGGGCGGAGCAGGCGGGGGTCAGTGCGATTGCCGTGCATGGCCGCACCCGGGAACAGTTTTACAGTGGCAACGCGGACTGGGGAATCATCCGGCGGGTGAAGCAGGCCGTAACAATACCCGTCATTGGCAATGGCGATGTTCGGACCGTTCAGGATGCTGAAAGACTGTTGGCGGAAACAGGCTGTGACGGTGTGATGGTCGGCCGGGCAGCTTGCGGCAATGTCTGGATCTTTCGCCAGATCGCCGGCTACCTGCGGACCGGAGCCTTGCCGCCGCCGCCTTCGTTTGCGGAACGGGCGAAAACCTTGTTGCGCCATCTGGACATGCTGACGGAGTTGAAGGGTGAGCATATCGCGATCCGGGAAATGCGCCGGCATGCCGTCTGCTATGTCAAAGGATTTCCCAAATCCGCCGAACTGCGGACCCGATTCAATCAGTCGATGAAGCGGGACGATTTCCAACAGATTCTGGATGACTATGGGAAAGGGGAACTGGCGTGTCAACCCTTTTGATTCCCGTCGTGAACGGAATATTGCCGAGGNNCCGGGCGATGGGCGGTTTTTTGGCCGGAACACCGGAACAGACCTTGCCGCTTGAATCCGGTGATCATGTATTCATCTGTCCGCTGTTGTCGGCGACCGGTTCGCTGTATCGGGTCGGAGTTCTGGCAACCGTGACCGATATTTGCCGCCAGCAGCTGGATATGCCCGGTCATGACCCGGTGCCGTTTTTGTCGGTTCTTGTGGAGGGAAACACCCACGCGAGATGGGATACGCTGAGCCTGCAACGCGGTGCGGTGATGGCAGAGGATTTGGAACCGCAGGATTTCCGGAAAATGCGGAGCGATTATCCGGTGGTCTCCGGGGCGGGCTGGGCGCCCCTGGGCGGGTTTACCGAATTCCGCAGCCTGGGGGATATTCCCGTAACCTTATACGGCCATGACATCGAAACGAACCTGCCGGTGGAACTTTCCGGCAATCTGCGGGGATTGGTCAGCCTGGAAGCGGCGCATACCATCGAACATGCGATGATCCGCTCGCTGCGGACCTATGGCTTATGTACCGCGCGAACCCTCCAGGAAGCGATGCGCGATGAAACGAACGAACTGACCTGGTCCGTGGAGAAGAGCATGCGCTATGCGCTGCCGGAGGTGTTGGGGAATACGCAGGCCGGCGTTTGCGGCAATCCGATGACGAATATGGCCCAGTTCTATATGTTCCGCGAACTGTCCGAGCAGTCCCGGAACGGGGCGGTTGGCGAGGATGCCCTGGGCAAGGCGCGTCGGTCCGTGATGTCGCGCCTTGCCGGCGAACTGGGGTTGACCACGGAACCGGGCCTGCGGGCTCTTCAGGGACTGAAAAAGGGCATGATGCATGATGATTCGCCGTTAAGTATGGATTTGTGCAAGAAAATACTGGCCCGGTTTCCGCTGGAGCCCTGGCTTTGAAAACGGTATCCTTTTTGTTTGTGACCGGATCCAGTTGGCTGGACTATCTGGTGACGACAGTGACGCGGTCACGCTGGTCCCACGTTGCCCTGCGTTTTGAGCCGGACGACCTGCTCGTTGAGGCTTTGGTCGGACGGGGTCTGATTCTCCAGCCGGCAAACAAATATGATGGATGGAAAACGCAACAGACCCTTTCGCGGGCCGTTCCGCGCGAAGTGTATGATGACATGCTGGGCCAGTCGCGTCGGTGGGCGCAGACAAACGTCCCTTACGGGTATCGAACCTGCCTGGCGATCGGGTTCAAGGAACTGTTGGGTAAACCGGCCGGTGAATGGGCCTTGCGTTGGCTACCTGGCCGAACGGCCGGGCACCTGGTCTGCTCCGAATTAATCGTGAAGCTGTGGCGAATGGCGGAGCCGGACTTTCTGTGCGGCCAGGAGGCACGTTTGGTCAGCCCGGACGAACTCTACCGCCGGCTTGCTGGCACTCCCGATGCGCGGGGAAATTGACAAACCTTTCGAATGTGCCTATAATTGTTAAGAAAAGTACCGTCAAGTGCAAGACTTGACATTTTTTCTTTGACTGGCTGCCTGCGGCCAAACCGTTGACACCACCCGAACCCATTCAGACACATGCATAAAGGAGACTACACGATGGCTGAAAAAGAAACGATCCTGACCACAGACGGGTTAAAGAAACTGGAACAAAAACTGGAACATTTGAAATCTGTCCGCCGCCAGGAGGTCGCCGAGCGAATCAAGCAGGCCATTGAATTCGGGGACATCAGCGAAAATGCCGAATACGAGGATGCGAAAAATGAGCAGGCGTTCATTGAAGGGGAACTGCAAACCCTGGAAAAGATGCTGCGGAGCGCCAAACTGATCGAAAGCTGCGAAACCAACACCGAGACGGTGAGCTTGGGCTGCACGGTAACTCTCAAAGAGGTCAAGGAAGGTCGGGGCAAAGCGGCAAATAACGGCCGTGAAATGGTATATACGATTGTCGGGTCCGCCGAAGCCGACCCGAGCGAAGCCAAAATCTCGAACGAGTCGCCGGTCGGCAGTGCCGTTCTGGGCCAAAAGGTCGGTCAGATCGTGGAAGTTGTCGCGCCGGCGGGCCGGATGAAGTTTAAAGTCGTCAATATTCAGATGAACTAAGCAAGAGGGGTCTGTCATTACTGAAATCATAAATCCGGCGGCGGGACAAAGTGAAGCGGAACTGAATGAATTATTGCAGTCCCGTCGCGATAAACTGGCGGCCATCGTTGATAAGGGCATTGAACCGTTTGGCCGTCATTATAATGTTTCCCACCATGCCCAGGAAATTCTTGATCAGTTTGAGGAACTGGAAGGGAAAAAGGTTCGCGTCGCCGGTCGCCTGATGGCGATCCGGGGCCACGGCAAAGCTGGCTTTGCCAATTTGCGGGACATCAGCGGCCAGATTCAGCTGTACCTGCGGCAGGATGTTCTGGGCGATGAAGCCTATGATCTGGTTCATCAGTTTGATCTGGGCGATATCGTCGGCGTTGAAGGCGAAGTGTTCCGGACCCGGACCGGGGAAATCAGCATTAAAGCCAGCGCAGTGGAGTTTTTGACCAAAGCGCTGCGCCCGTTGCCCGAAAAATGGCACGGGCTCAAAGATGTCGAAATTCGTTACCGTCAGCGGTATCTGGACCTCATTGTCAATCCGGATGTCAAGCGGGCTTTTCTGGTTCGCAGCCGGATGATTCAGGCATTGCGCCGGACGTTGGATTCCCGCGGCTTCCTTGAAGTGGAAACACCGATGATGCATCCCATTCCCGGCGGCGCGGCGGCGCGGCCGTTCGTTACCCACCATAATGCGCTGGACATGAAGCTGTATATGCGGATTGCTCCGGAGCTATATCTGAAACGCCTGATCGTCGGCGGGTTCGAGAAAATTTATGAATTGAACCGCGTATTCCGTAATGAAGGTATTGACATCAAACATAACCCTGAATTTACTTTGCTTGAGCTCTATCAGGCATTCGGCGATTACAATACGGTCATGACGCTGACAGAAGAAGTCATTGCCGCGGTTGCCGAGGAAGTTCTGGGGACGACCCGAATCGTTTATCAAGGTCAGGAAATCGACCTGACACCGCCGTGGCGTCGGATAACGATGGCTGAAGCGGTTCAGCACTATTCGGGAATTGATTTTTCCAACATCCATACCGTGGAAGAAGCACGCAAAGCTGCCGATTCTATTGGCGTTCACTATGAACCGGGACATGGCGTCGGCGGAATTCTCAATGATATTTTTGAGGAAAAAGTCGAGGCACATTTGGTACAGCCGACTTTTATCGTCCGGTACCCGACGGAAATTTCGCCGCTGGCGAAACGCTGTCAGGACGACCCGGATTATACCGACCGATTTGAAGCGTTTATCTTTAGCCGGGAGATCGCCAACGGCTTTTCTGAACTGAATGACCCCATCGACCAGAAGCAACGGTTCCTGGAACAGGTCGCCCAACGGGAGTCCGGAGATTCCGAAGCCCATATGATGGACGAGGACTATCTGAATGCTCTGGAATACGGTATGCCTCCTGCCGGAGGACTGGGAATCGGTATCGACCGCCTGATAATGCTGGTCACCAACTCATCCTCCATACGTGACGTAATCCTCTTCCCCACCNNAAGCCCATATGATGGACGAGGACTTCGTAGCGGCGCTGGAATACGGAATGCCGCCCACCGGCGGTCTGGGGATCGGCATCGACCGGCTGGCGATGTTTCTGACGGACAGCTATTCGATCCGCGATGTAATCCTGTTTCCCCACATGCGGCAGAAGGATTCCGCGGAGGGTTGACTTCGACACAACCGGGCAAAGTGTTTCGTCGGGGGATGGTTTGGCAACCGTCCCCCGTTTGTTTTTCTGAAAAAATTTTTGCGGGAAATCAGAAAGACGAAACGGGGAAAATGCTCGGATAGCCTGATTTTATTGGGATGATCCGTGGTCGAGATAATCGGTTGCCTTTGGCTTGACAGGCCCTAAGGGGTGTGTT
>DCTI01000187.1:0-315 GCA_002329525.1 Negativicutes bacterium UBA1444 | reverse complement strand
ACGGGTGAGTAACGCGTGGACAACCAACCTTTTAGTGGGGGACAACACTTCGAAAGGAGTGCTAATACCGCATAATCTCTTTTGGCTGCATGGTTGAAAGAGGAAAGGGGCAACTGCTCCGCTAAAAGACGGGTCCGCGTCTGATTAGCTAGTTGGAGGGGTAACGGCCCACCAAGGCGACGATCAGTAGCCGGTCTGAGAGGATGAACGGCCACACTGGGACTGAGACACGGCCCAGACTCCTACGGGAGGCAGCAGTCGCGAATATTGCGCAATGGAGGAAACTCTGACGCAGTGACGCCGCGTATAGGAAGA
>DCTI01000137.1 GCA_002329525.1 Negativicutes bacterium UBA1444 | reverse complement strand
CTGGACGGCCGGCAGGTCAGCGAAATGGTGGCCGCGGCCATGGGGAAGATTGTGCAAGAGTTGACCGCACTGCCGCTGGCGGGAATGTTTCTTACCGGCGGTGATACGGCGGTTGCCGTTTGCCGCGCTTTGGGAGTCGGCTCGATTGAGATTCTGGCGGAGGTCTTGCCGGGAATCCCCTTGGGGCAGCTGGTCGGCGGTTGGCGTCCGGGTTTGCGGGTCGTGACCAAGGCCGGTGCATTCGGAGCGGACACGGCGATCGTTGAATCGGTAAGAGTATTGAAAGGAAAGGAAGAATGAGCGCTTTGAAGCCGTTGTTGGGAATTACGATGGGCGATGCCACCGGCTGCGGTCCGGAAATCATTGTGAAATCGTTGGCCGAAACCGCTTTTTACGATCTGAGCCGGCCGGTAGTCATCGGCGATGCCAAAATTATGGAACGGGCCGCAAAAATTGTCGGCGGGGCGGTCAAGATCCGTAAAATTGCGGATGTGCGCGAAGCCGGTAACGCTGTTGGCGTGATTGACGTGCTGGACCTGGACAACCTGCCGTCGGATCTGCCGTTCGCCAAAGTGGACGCGCGTGCGGGAAAAGCGGCGTATGAGTACGTGGCCAAAGGCGTGGAACTGGCCATGCGGAATGAAATTGATGCGATCGTCACTGCGCCGCTGAACAAGGAGGCCATGAATCTCGGCGGTTATCACTATGCCGGGCATACGGAGATACTGGGCGCGTTGTCCGGTACGAAAGATTACGCGATGATGCTGGTCGGCGGGCCACTGCGGGTCATTCACGTCAGCACCCATGTCTCATTGCGGGAAGCCTGTAATCGGACAAAAAAGGAGCGGGTGCTGAAGGTCATCGAATTGGCCGACGAATCCTGCAAACTGTTGGGTCTGGCCGAACCCCGGGTAGCAGTGGCCGGCCTGAATCCGCATGCGGGCGAGGGCGGGCTGTTCGGAACCGAAGAAATCGAAGAGATCATCCCGGCAATCGACGCGGCGAAGAGCCGGGGCATCAACGTTTCCGGCCCGATCGCACCGGATACGGTGTTTTACCGGGCAGCGCTGAAAGGCCATTTTGACATCGTGGTCTGTATGTATCACGACCAGGGGCATATTCCCATGAAGGTGCTCAGCTTTGAAACCGGCGTGAATGTCACCGTGGGGTTGCCCTTCATACGGACCTCAGTCGATCATGGAACGGCCTTCGGCAAGGCCGGCAAGGGAACCGCCGACCATCGCAGTCTCAATGAGTCGATTGTTTTGGGCGCCAAAATGGCGGAAACCCGCCGCAACAAAATGCTGGAACAAGGGGTGTGAAACATGTCCGCACGAATTGTATCCTTGCCTTACGGGAAAGCAATAATGGAGGTTGCCATCCCGGAAAACCAATTGATTGGGGTTTATTCCCCCCGGGACATTCCGCCGGTCGCCGACATCAAAGCCGAGATCCGTCGGGCGCTGGCCCAGCCGATTGCGTCTGCGCCCCTGCGGGAACTGGTCAAAGGGAAACGGAATGTGGTATTCGTCGCGGATGATAATACCCGCCTGACCCCTACCGATCAACTGATCCCCATTCTGCTGGACGAGTGTAATGCGGCCGGCGTGGCCGACGAACAGATTACGGTGATCATCGCTTTGGGAACGCACCGGTTCATGACGGATGACGAGATCCTCGCCAAATTTGGCGAAGAGACCGTGCGGCGGGTTCGGATCAAAAATCATCCGTATAAGGATATGGCGGCGTTGGTGGATCTCGGCGTCACGGACAATGGTGGTCGTATTTTCATCAACAGGGATGTTGTCGAAGCCGACTTCAAAATCGGTATCGGCAGCATCGTGCCTCACCATATTCCCGGCTATGCCGGCGGGGCCAAGATCGTTCAGCCCGGAGTTTCCGGCGAGGATACCACTGCTTATACCCATCTGCTGTCGGTGCGGGCGCCGCGTTCCTATCTCGGCGTGCTGGAAAATCCGGTACGGGCTGACCTGGACTTGATGGCCCGCAAAGTGGGACTCAATACCATCCTGAATACGGTGCTCAATCGCCATGGAGAGGTGGTTGAAGCGTTTTTCGGCGACGTGGAACAGGCTTTCCGGGTCGGTGTAAAACGGGCTGCCCAGGTTTATGAAGTGGCGATTCCCGAAGAAGCGGACATCGTCCTGTCCAGTTCGCATCCCTGTGACATTGAGTTCTGGCAGGCGCACAAGACGTTATATCCGTCGGATCTGGCCGTCAAGGCCGGCGGTATCATCATCATTGTGACTCCCTGCTATGAAGGGGTGGCGAAAACCCACTGCGATATTCTGGCTGTTACGCCGCATTCGTCGGAACATATTCGCAACCTGGTTTCGGCCGGGCAACTCCATGATGAAGTGGCCGCCGCCCTGGCGATCGCCTGGGCCCAGGTCAAGGAACGCGAAACGGTGTTCATCGTATCTGACGGCATTTGCGCCGGGGAAGCGGCCAAACTTGGTTTCCGGCATTTCGCTTCGGCTCAGGCGGCGCTGGATGCCGCCATCGCCGAAACGGGACCGGCGGCCAGGATTACAGTTCTGACCCATGCGCCGGACATGTTGCCGGTAATCCGGAAATAAGGAAGGGAAGTGAAAACGGAATCATTCGGAAGAAGACGGGGACCAGTGCGGGGAAAGCAGTTACACAACAGTGAGGAGGGTATGTTGAGAATGAAAAANNACGGACGCCCCCAAGGCGAAAGTATTGCGCGTCGGCCACACGCTAACGGATGACTCCCACTATGGGGTGGGCCTGAAAAAGTTTGCCGAACTGGTGAAGGAAAAATCCAAAGGCTCTCTTGATGTGCAGGTGTTTGGCAACTCCAAGCTGGGGAACGAGCGGGACCTGATCGAAGGAGTTTCCCTGGGCACCGTGGAAATGGCGCTGTCGTCGACCGGACCGTTGCCCAGTTTTTCGAAGAAATTTATGGTGTTCGACCTGCCGTTCATCGTGCAGGACCGGGCCAAATTCTATCCGATCCTGGACGGTAAAGTCGGCCAGGACATGCTGGACTCGCTGGGATCCAAAGGGATCAAGGGCCTGGTTTTCTTTGAAAACGGCTTCCGTCACATGACCAACTCCAAACGACCCATCAACAAGCCGGAAGACATGGCCGGCCTGAAAAT
>DCTI01000058.1:2172-2536 GCA_002329525.1 Negativicutes bacterium UBA1444 | reverse complement strand
TCACCCAATCCGCGTTGGTGATCCGCAGCGTGATCGGGCTGCCTAGGGTCTCGCCGAAGCGCAGGCCGGACAAAAAATCGGCCCGGTCCTGCTCAATCTTCATGCGGCCGCCGCGGCCGACCCCTTCCTGCCGCCGGGCCAGTTCGCGGTTGACCCGCACCGCGTCGATCCGGACGCCGGCCGGAATTCCTTCCAGAATGGCCGTCAAACAAGGCCCGTGGGATTCTCCCGCTGTCATGAATCGTAACATGTTCTTCCCTCCAAACTACTTTCCTACCGTACTACGAAAATATATTGGGGTGGCGATATCAAAAGCAGGCCCGGGCAAGGCCTGCTTTCATTGAAACCTACCGGGCGGGTGGCG
>DCTI01000058.1:0-2131 GCA_002329525.1 Negativicutes bacterium UBA1444 | reverse complement strand
CGCGCTGGCGTCGTCGGCCGCCCGCTGACCCCATAGCCGTAAATCAGCAAGTTGAGCCGTGTCACCAGCACATTCTGCTTCTGCTGAATCAGGAACGATGCCGGCAAATTGAACCGGCTCCCATCCTCCAACTTCTTCAGGAACGCCAGCGTCGCGAAATAATTGCCCTCAATGGAAACCTCCAGCGGCATTTCCCGGTAGCCCGCCCGGTCCGTGACCGCCCCCGGCTTCACGGCCGTCAGGCGGACGCCGGCGGCGCGGGCGTCTCTTTCCAGCGTCGACAGAAACTCCGAAACATCCATCGACCCCGGCAGGGATTTTTCGGCCCGCAGCAAGGCTTGCTGCAAATCCTGCAGATGCTTGTCCATATCCGGGTGGGTCAGCACATAGTTCTCGACCGCCGCCACTTTTTGCAGCTCCTGCCGCAGTTGCTGCTGCCGGGCGACGATTCGCTCCTCCTGCGGATACAGCGCCAGCGAGGACACGCCGGCGGTCAGTGCCAACAGCAGTGTCAGATACAGGACCACCAAATATTTCGGCGACACTTCCCGGGCATAGGACAGTAACTTTTGTCGGTCCACCATCCGTTATTGCCTCCCCAGCTTCGCCGTGATCTCAAATTTGGTGAACGCCTCTTTGCCGTCATGCTCGGCCTTGAGCAGCGTCGATTCCGTAAACAGCTTGTCCTGCTCCAGCTTCGCAAGAAACGCCATCAGCTCCGGATAGGTCAGGGCATTGCCCTTCAGTTGCAGCACGCCTTTCTGGGCGCTGCCGATCTCGGTCAGCCAGACCTTGCGGGGCATGAACCCGCCCAGATGGACCATGGCGCCGTGCCAGGAATTCNNCCGCGCCTGCACTGCCGCCTGTCGGGTCTGGGCGATCCGCATCTGTTGTTCCGATGCGGCCAACGCCTCATAACGGCTGCGCGTCGCCGCGAGCTGTTGTTCCAGTTCCCAGTAGCGATATTCCCGATAACCGTAAATCCCGGCAATGATCAATAACACCAGCAGCACCGGCAACGACAGCAGTCGTCCGTAACGCCAGCGGGGCGGTCTTTGTTCGGGCGGCAGCAGATTGATCCGAATTCTCATCGTTCACTTCCCCGCAAGGCCAAACCCACTGCCACCGCCATTTGCGGGCCGACGCCGCGCAAATACTGCCGGTTGAAGGACGGCGCGATCTCCATGTTCAGCAACGGATCATGCAAGGTCACCGGCAATTCCAGAATCGCCGACAGTTTTTCCGGCAATTGACCGATTTTCGCCCCGCCGCCCGTGATGAACACTCTCGAAATCCCCACGTTCCGGTTCTGTACCTGATAATATTCGATGGTCCGACGCACTTCCCCGGCCAGCTCGCCGACAACCCGGTCAAGCTGTCCCTGCATGGCGTCCGCGACATCGCCCGCCGCCGAATTCTCCAGCAGGTCGGTGCCCTGATGTTTGATCAGCTCCGCCTCGTCCCGGCCGATCTCCAGCCCCTCCATCACCGTCGCCGTGAACTGATTGCCGCCGATGGGAATGTTCCGGGTAAACACCGGACTGAATTTTTGAAACAACGTCACCTGGGACACGGCTGCGCCGCTGTCGATCAGCATGCAGTCGGACACCGGCGGCAACGTGCGTTGAATGGCCAGCGGCTCGATATCGATCGCGACCAGTTTCAGACCGGCTTTTTTCACCAGCCGGACCACCGAGTCCACGACTTCCTTCGGCACAGCCACCAGCAACACCCGCACCTCGACCTCGGTCGCCCCCGAGCCGACGATCCAGAAATCGAAATACAAATTGTCCGGCGAAAACGGCACATACTTCTCCAGATCCCACCGAATCGCCTCGCGCATTTCCTTTTCCGTCATTCGCGGGAAATTCACTTCGCGGATGAACAAATTTCGGCCGCCGAGCGCCGCCGCCACCCGGGCGCCGGCAAACCCGTTCCGGGCCGCCATTTTTTGCAGTGTGTCCGCGAGTTGGTCCTCGTCTTCGATCGCGCCGTCGACAACCGACCGGTCGGGAACCTCCGTCAACGCCATCCGCTTCAGATAAGGTTTCCCGTCGCGCAGTACGACCTCCGCCATTTTGACGGAACCGCTGCCAATATCCAGACCGATCGCGTCTTCCCGCCGACCGGC
>DCTI01000125.1:16073-29366 GCA_002329525.1 Negativicutes bacterium UBA1444 | reverse complement strand
GGGCATAACGGCCAAGATCAAAACCCTTCCTTTTCATTCAATGCGGAGAAAGGCACGGGCCACTGCTTCGCCTGCCATGCTGCAGGGGAGGGCCTTTCCGTGAAGGAGCTGGCCACGGCCTGGGGCGTCGAACCGCCACCGATGAAACCGCTTGAACAAGCGCCACCGGCGCGGCGGATTGTCGCGGCCTATGACTACACGGACGCCACCGGGAACATAGTATATCAATCCTGCCGATTTGAGCCGAAGGGTTTCAGCCAGCGGCGGCCTGATGGGAAAGGCGGTTGGATATGGAACCTGC
The DNA here is from genome assembly GCA_002329525.1 of Negativicutes bacterium UBA1444. Taxonomy (GTDB): domain Bacteria; phylum Bacillota; class Negativicutes; order UBA1444; family UBA1444; genus UBA1444. The sequence goes on along the minus strand of DCTI01000125.1, from coordinate 29,065 downwards.
AGGGCGTGAAGCCTATTCCATACCGATTGCCTGAATTGCTGAACGCGTTGGAACATGAGAAGCCTATTATCATCGTAGAAGGAGAAAAGGACGTTGATAAGTTGCGCGGGGTGGGGCTTGTCGCAACAACAAACAGCGGCGGGGCCGGGAAGTGGACAGAGGAACACAGCAAATTTTTCCCGGCGTGGGCAAAGGTTATCATTCTGCCAGACAACGATGAGCCGGGCCGAAATCACGGGCAGATTGTTGCCGCTTCCCTGCATGGTCGCGGTTGCGCGGTGAAGATCGTGGAGCTGCCGGGACTGCCGCCGAAGGGCGACGTAAGCGATTGGCTGGACGCAGGACATACGAAGTCAGAGTTATTCGCATTGATCCAGACCGCCTCCGAATGGACGCCCGACACAGCGCCGGAGGTGGTGACGGAGAACACGGGAGAAGATTGGCCGGACCCGGATCCACTGCAAGAAGCGGCGCTTCCACCGGTGGCGATGATTGAAGAAGAAATGCTGCCGGAAGCCTTCAGGCCGTGGCTGGTTGATATTACCCATAGAATGCAAGGCGTTCTTGATTTTGTGGCCGTGGGGGCCATTGTGTGCGCTTCGTCGGTGATTGGGGCCGGATGTTCGATCAGGCCAAAGCGAAAAGATGATTGGGAGATCGTGCCGAACCTGTGGGGCGGCGTCGTCGGCAGGCCGTCGGTGGTGATGAAAAGCCCTTCACTGGCGGAGGTTATGAAACCAATTGTCCGCCTGGAAGTGGAAGCAAAGGAAACCTTCGAGGATGAGCAGTTATGGGCCGAAGCGGGAAAGCTGGACTTCAAGGCGCAGCAGGAAGCATTGAAACAGGAATTGCTGGCCGTGGCAAAGGGAAAAAGCAAACGAAACCGGACACGGGATGAAATCAAGGCGGATTTTGCTGCACTGGGAACGGAGCCGGCAGCAATCCGGCGGCGCTTCCGGGTGAATGACGCCACCATTGAAAAACTGCAAGAGCTGATGAACGAAAACCCGCGCGGCCTGCTTTACTTCAGAGACGAATTGACCGGCCTTCTGGCGTCGTGGGATCGGGAGGACCGGCAGCAGGATCGAGCCTTCTTTCTGGAATGCTGGGAGGGGAAGCAGCCGTTTTCTGTTGACCGGATCGGGCGGGGAACGACGGACACGAAGAACGCCTGCCTCTCGCTATTGGGCGGGATTCAGCCTTCGAAGCTGGCGGCATACCTTTTGCAATCGGTGGGGAATTTGACGAATGACGGGATGGTTCAGCGGTTTCAACTTTTGGTATACCCGGACGAGCCTGCGGCATGGACACTGATTGACGAAGCGCCGGACGTGCAGGCGAAACAGCGGGCCTATGAAATATTCAAGGCGCTGGCCGAAATGGACTTTCTGCAGGCCGGGGCGAACGAAGGCAAGGACAGGCCCTTCTTCCGATTTGACGATGCAGCGCAGGAATTGTTTTATCGGTGGTATACGGAGCTGGAAAGCAAAATCAGAAGCGATGAAAACCCCTTATTAAGCGAACACTTCGGGAAGTACAGAAGTTTAATGCCTTCGCTTGCGTTGGTGCTTCACTTGGTGGAAGTGGCCGGCGGGGCTGAGTCGGGGCCTGTAACGAAAAAAGCGGCAGCAATGGCGGCGGATTGGGTGGACTATTTGGAAACCCACGCCAGGCGAATATATAGCCTGGTGGCGGATACCGGACCGATGGCGGCGGCTGCGTTGGCGGAGAAGATCAAAAAGGGAAAAGTGAAGGATGGATTCACTGCGCGTGATGTGTATAAAAACCACTGGCAGAGCCTAGATGATCCAGCGTTGGCCGCCGGGGCCTGTGACGAGTTGGAGGCAGCGGGGTGGATCAGAAGGGGAACAATCGCTTCGACTGGCGGACGCCCAAAGGTGACTTTCAGAATCAATCCCAAAATAAAAAGCTAAAAATTCTATGGGGTGGGAAGTGTCAAAAGGCACAAAAGGGGGTTCTGATACTTTTGATACTTCGTTACCCTAGCATTTCAGATATTATTTTTCATTCAGGGGGTGAAAACATGGGGCGATGGCTGGATGAACCGAGTGAAACCCCAAAACGTGAAGTGACAAAACCGACAGAACCAAAGCGGCAAGGATTCCGTGAGGTTGAGCAGGTAGACCTTGTCGCGGGATGGCAGCAGATTGTGGCGGGTGAATGGAAGGGCATTGGCGTTTTGAACGTGCAGGATGATCAGCACGTATGGGGCGGGCGAATCATAATAGCAGAGCCTGGGGCGAATCGTGACAAGCTGGCGGCCTATTATCCGGGGCTGATGATATTCACGCCGCAGGAGCTCCGGGACGCGGTGGATCATTGGCCGGAGAATGCCGCCACCGTTCAGGCAAAGAAAACATTCCAGGGCGATATTCAGGGGGTGGCGTGATGCGGTGCGGACAGGTGCGGTGCTGCGGTGAATTGATAGCATGGGCAGCGCCCGGAACATGGGTGGTTTGTCCGAGCTGTGGCAAGAAGGTGACGGCCAAGTCAGTGGCACGTCTGCCGGGGCATGATACACCAGCGCAAAAGAAGGCGGGGAGGCGAGGTTATGAACGATGACGCCTTGACTAAAGAGGGATGCGCGTTGCGGACGGTAGCGCGGCGCGTGACGGCGACGGCTGAAGCATTGAACCTGTCCAGATGCATGAGCGAACCGGCGCGTGTGCTATCCGTTTGGGCCGAAGTCCTGGGGCATCAAGCGGCTAATATTCAGGAAATCGCTACTCTATTGAACAAAATAACGGAGAAATAGAGAGATTTTACGAGAGATTTGAAGAAAATGCAAAGCAAATCCAGACAAAATACAAGCAAATATCATACAAATGGCGAACAAAAACAGCCGACTGCTAACAATAAGAACAAGCCTGTATACGGGGATTGATGATGGTTTTTGGCCGAGCAATGTCTAAAAAATTAGCTTGATAGGTGGGTGGTGCTTGTGTCTAAGATTCCCGTAGGCCAGTTGCATTCGCTTTCGATTCGCGACTTAACGAATGGAAATCCCCTGCTGCCGGGAGCAATATGGCGCGGCGAAGTCAATTGGCGATACTTTTCTGTGGGCATTCGGATTTCGAATGATGGGGTTTGGCTGTCGTATCGTTGGCGTGAATACTTCAAAGTCGTGGAGAAACAGGATCGCATAGAGTTTTCCTGGTTGACGGTGGGCTATGGAACGCGGGCCTACTTCCAGTGTCCGGTATGCGGCAGACGCTGCGGGAAGATTTTCCTGAACTTCGGACGCTGGGCATGTAAGCAATGTGCGGAAGCCTGCAGCGATGGGTGCAATTCTACGCCCACTTTCAGACGTTTAGGTCAGCTTGAGAAGCTGAAGCGGCGGCTGGGCGCGAAGGGCGGCAATCCCGTCGCCCGCCCCAGGTATATGCACAGGAAAACATTCCATCGGCTATATGACAAGGCGCGGTTGCTTTGTGACGAATGCTCGGGAGATATGGCTGTTTTCATGGTAAGGGTTAGCAAGAGTATTGATAAGCTGAAGCTGTGATTTAACAGTAACGAAAAGCTTTGTTTATGGATGGTTTGGAGGGGCAAGGATGGCGAAACTATACATACGGCTCTGGACAGGCCGGTTAAATCCTATTCAGCGGACGAACTGAAAAGCCATATAGGACATCTAAAAGGATTGGAACTGATGCGGACGATTATACTGAATGAAAAAGAGTTCCTGTCCGTCGATTATAGCCGGAGCCTGCGCGGGTTTTGGTATTCGACGGTAAAGCCTACCTTTGATAAACTGGGCAAGTTATCGGCGGCGGATTCCACGGGAGAAATGCTGACAAAGTGGGACGCTTAACTGTCGCAGTATGTTGCCGAATTGGTGCGACTGGGCCAGGTCTGGGTGCTGGGGTTGTAAGAAGTACGCTGGGGCCTGCTCCGATTACGAGAATGATAGCCCTTTCTTTCACAAAGCAGCTAAATTGGAAAAGCTGAGGCGGAAACTAGGGGTAAGGGGAAGGCAAAGTGTGTTTTTAAGCCGAAAGGAATGCACTGGAAGACATATCACCGACTCTACGCCAAGACTATGGCTGTTTATCGTCAGTGCTCCTTGGAAGGTTTGATTTTTGTGGGACGGATTCAAAAAAGATCAAAAAAATACGGCTCGAATAGGAATCGGACTTTCGGGGAATGCGGACAGGAAAGCGGATGATCGCGATAGCAAGGATAATTGAATATCAAATTAGTTGTACAAAACTATGAAAAACAAGTCTGGAGGGATTATCTTGAAGTGGATCAGTGTCCAATGTCCAAGTTGCCAAAGGTATCTCGGACAGAGCCGCCTTAACGTTGAGTTTTGGTGCCCGCGTTGTTGTCGATGGGTAAGCACACCGACCAACGCCAAATCGTTCCCCCAAATGACTTGTAGGCCGAAAAGGCATGATAAAAATATTGGACACGACCAGAAGTAATTGGACCGGGCTATTTTTAGGCAGAATCTACATTATCCCATTGCCACCCAAAATTATCCCTTTGATGGCAGGAGGTGGGAAAAATCATATTGAAGTAATACTATCATTAAATGTGAAACCGGGGTGAACCAATTGAAAAAAACTGTTTCATTATTGTTGATCTGTGCTATGTTGTTCATTTTGCCCCAGACTTGCTATGCTATCCCATCGGGATTTCAATATCTTGGATTTTGCGATGAGGGAAAGATTTACTACCATTACAATAATTTGCGTCTTTGGACGGATTCGCAAAACGGACCAACTCTTCAGGGCGCAATACTTATCGAGTTAACCCCAGCAGGTATTAGTGTTTATCGAAATCTCATAGGGCTCCCATTGAACGAATTGGGTTATATGGGAACCATATTTACATTTAATTTGAATGCAAAAACTTATACCACGACCGAAATCGGATTGTTCAACATAACGGAAATGAAAATTCTTTATAAACTCCCAGGATATCCTGATCCACAGCAAGTTATTCCTGATTCGTTCGAGCACAATATCGCAAAAATGCTTTTTGCCAAAGCTCGCGAAAAATATCAAATAAATCCCTAAAATGATACTACTGACATACTGATGTCACCATAAAGAGGTACAGTAGACATAAAAGTGGTAAAAATGAAAAAGCAATTGCCTAAATTCGTACTGAACGACAATGGAGGTAGAACATGTCAAGTTTTGAAAAACTGCTTTTTCGGCCACCATTGAGACGTAACATAAATGAACCCGGTTGGTTGGGATCCAAAGTAACTGAAAGAGATCTTGCTTTTCCTACAGTTCTCGAGTTGTTGCCGGAATTTGAGCGCCGCCCGTTTGCATTCTATCAACCAGACGGCACTCTAACCAGCGTTAACCCTCGTCTTGATACCATTCTGCGAAAGCCAACGAAGGAAGATCATAACTTTCAACCGGTCGGAGTCGTAGGGGTAAACTATGGACTTGTAAGCCATAGAGAATTAGTTAATGCTGTTGATGATGCATTGCGGAAAGCGGGAATTGAAGATATCACCCGGGCACGATTGACACTAACCGAGTTCGGCGAACGGATGCACTTGTGCATAGTTTTTCCTGATAGATTCAGCTTTGATCCAGGCGATGGCAATAGAATAAAATTGCGTCTAGAGGTCATAAATTCTGTTGACGGCAGTAGCCGACTGCGAATCCTTTTGAGCTGGTTTCGTCTCGTGTGTAGCAACGGATTGGTAGTTGGCGTTACGCAGATGGATGTTTATCGCCGACATGTTCGCGGTATCGAACCAAATGAAGTCCTCTTTGCGTTGCCGGACCGGTTGAAAGAGGCTAAAGAGGAAATGGAAACACTAACGAATTGGCGCGAAATCTTCGTGGAGCTAGACATCCTTGAAAAATGGGTTAACGGTCCTCTAAAAAAGGCATGGGGGGTTAAGGCGGCTGCTCGAACTTGGTTGATTTGTATCCGGGGCGCTGATGGCGAACCGACTGAACGCTATGAAAAATCTGTAAGACCCTCAACATTGCCGATGAACTTAACAATGATGGTTCCGGGTGCACCAAGTCAATCGAACTCATTATTTGATGTGTCACAGGCCTTAGCCTGGATAGCGAAGGAACGCAATGAGGTTGAAGAAAGAATCCAATGGCGCTCACAAATTCCTTCGCTGATAGAAGAGCTCATGTGATAAGGAGATATTGGGTGATACAAAAGCATTGGGGCCCGAAAACAGGGCCCTTGTAAGCAATTCTGTGCGGTATTTTTGCGTGAAGTATTGGTTGTTATAATGGTTAAATGATTATTTCAGGAGAAATAAAGACTGCCGCCCTGTCCCTTTGTTTGAAGGATTATTTTCCAAAACCAATAGGGGTGAGAATCGTGAAAGCGTACACGAATATTTCCTCATTCATCATGCTAATTTCTTTTTTGTCGCCTTTTGTAGTTATTGCAGACCGCATGAACGACAATTATTGGCTTGGGTCACTCTTATGTGCCATCTTTATTTTTTTTATGCCGCCAATTGGCAGGGAAATATCTCACGAATCGATAGACGCATTTGAAACTGCCTTGATTGGGTCTATTCTTTCGGTGATTGTGCTGGTTGTTGCTGCGTTTTCCGATGATATTACTTCAGTAGCAATAATTTCGTCACTCTTGGTCGCGCCGGGATTAACGCTTGGCCCAAAAAACAAGCGTTCAATTCAACATGAGAATAATTACGGGGATGGTGATTCCAATTGATGATGATTGCCTTTGTCAGTTCAACGCTCGGAGCGTCAGTAATTTTGCTTCCGATATCCTTGTTGGCTATGTATGTCACAAACAAGGCCATGAAGAGAATCGGCAAGACTCCATATGGGTATCTGCCAGTAGTGGTGATAACCTTAATTGTCGCATCACCGATCATTAATTCTGCAAACAATAGTCCGTACATCGTCGGACTGCTTGCGACATTTTTCGTGGTAAGTGTGGTTTTTCTTGTCGGAACTTTATTCTGCGAGAATAAAGTTAAATAACGGAAGGCGGTGTATAAACAGCTGTGTCTATTTCTGACGTTCTTGCTCTCAGTACTGCGTTCCGCTGAAAAGGACGATGGTTATCGCCAAGGGGATTACTTTAGAAAGGTGGTGTATGGATGAAAAGGGTTATACTGGTGGCAATTCTATTGATTGCCGTGGCGGTTGTGGGCGCAGCCAAAGGGCAATATGAATATATTCAAAGAACCGGGGTTGGTGACGAATATTTTGACAAGACGACAGCAGCCACCACAACGGCGGGAAGCATTACAACCATGTCCGCAAGAGTACTGATTAGGATGAGCGACGCTGCGAGGATCAAAGCTTTGGAAAAATTTAAGATACAAGCTTCAACGATCGTATATGATGTTGTTTATAAAATTGAGAATTTCAACAACGAAAGAAACGAACTTTCCAAAAAAATTATTAAAGCGATATTCTACGATGCTTCCGGGAACGTTGTCCTTGAACAAGACATGGGCGGGAAATGGGTGGCACGCCCGCTTGACTCGCCGGATTTGTTGACCGCGACGGCTATTTTAGGTTACTGCAAAAACAAAAAGTAGCAGAAGCAAACCCATTTTAATTTCAATAATTATGTTTCCATAGTCAGCGTCTTGCGTATTTGTATGTTCCGGGTTAAATTCATTTTGTTACTTTTCGAATTACCTCCTTCGATCCAAGCACGGCATTTTTGCAATGTAAAATTTCAGATTAAGAGCAGAATCCTTCGTAATTGGTTAAACTATATTCGTTGAGTGCAAAAAACCGTCAAATGGCGGTTTTTTGTTTTATGCAAATCAGTATATTATGAGGAGCTTTCTCCACCGGTATCATTAATGCTTAAAAGAAAAATGATAATTTGACGTAATTATAAATATGACGTATTGACGTAAAAAATATATAAATGATATGATGCAAGTGAAAGGGGTGAGGACATGACACCGAGAGAAGGTCGAAATAATGTTGTAAAATTGACACTTCATGTAGATAGCGAGGTTGTTGAAGCCGCNNGAATCGAAGCAATCAAGCAAAAAATTCCTGTATCACTGTTTATTGAAAATCTGATTCGTGAGAAGTTGAATTTGACAAAAGTTTTAGCATAAAATTCTTTGAGACAAAATAAAATCCGGTCTGTATTGGCGTACAGACCGGACAAGGGATTACAGGCGAGAATGATTCAAAGACCCACCTGCTACTCCATTTTAGCATAGCAGGTCGGCAATCGAACATACCAAGACAAAATTCTGGAGGTATGGGTGATGGAAGACAGTATCAAAAACAATAAACGCCGGGGGCGGGGAGATAGAAAGGTATTTTTTGACGAGGACCGGAAAAGATGGGTCGGGCAGCTTTCCTACGTTGATGAAAAGACCGGCAAGAGATACCGGCCCAAGGTTTATGCCAATGGTGAAGCTGAATGCCGCCAGCTAATGAAGGCCAAGGAGCGCGATATAGAAAGCGGCCTGAGGCCGAACAAAAACGGAAAATATACTGTTAGTCAGTGGCTTGACGAATGGTACAGTAAGTTCCAAACGGGGCAGCTCCGGAAAAAGTCGAGAGCGCGGCAGGAAGTCGCAATGGATCATATTAAGGATCGGATCGGCAATATTAAACTGAACAAACTTGATACTGAAGATGTTCAGGGGTTATACGCTGGACTGATGATCGACGGCAAGAAAGTGCCAGGGCCAAAGCCCAGAGACCCAAAGAAGGCAGAAGGTATGAAAGTAATACCACTACCAAAACCGCAAGGATTATCGGCGGCCAGTGTCCGATATTGTCACTGCGTACTGCATAAGGCATTAAAGAAGGCGGTGGCGCTGGGATATATGCGATTCAATGTTACGGAGGAAACAGAACTGCCGAAGAAGTCGCAAGTGGATCGGCAGGCAATGACGCAGGATCAAGTGAAAAAGCTTCTGACGGTGGCGAAGGGTCACCGGCTGTATGCCCTGTTTTTGCTGGCGCTGGCAACGGGGATGAGGCGCGGCGAACTGCTGGCGCTGGCGTGGGATGATGTTGATCTGGACCGTCGTTCGCTGCGGGTTCGGCGGTCGCTGCTTGAGTGCCACAAACAAGGCGTATTCTTCGACGATGTGAAAAGCAAAAGTTCCCGGCGAAATATTTCCTTCCCGCCTGACGTGGCCGCCGAACTGAAGCGCCACAAGTCGCGGCAGGCTGAAGAACATATGAAGGCCAGGGCGAAGGCTGCAAAGCACTCGGAGAAGTTCGGCGTTCAGATAGACCCGGAAACCTATTGGACGGAAAGCGGGCTGGTGTTCCGGCAGCTTTATGGGGATCGTATCGATCCTCGGGCAATGGCCCGGACCTTTGACCTGTTATTGGAGAAGGCAAGGTTGCCGCATTTTTCTTTTCATTGCTTGAGGCATACATTCGCCACGCTGATGCTGCAGAACGGCGTCCATTTGAAGGTTGTTCAGGAGGCTCTGGGCCACGCCACAATTCAACAGACTGCAGACACTTACAGTCACGNNGCCAGGAATACAGGACCAGGCAGTGATGTGTTTGCAGGGCATGTTTATTGAGCCAGAAAAGGAAAAAGAGGCAGATACTGCAAAGCAGGCATGAGATACACGGGGAGCGGGAGAAATCCTGTTCCCTGTTTTTTTGGTTCCTAAAAAGGTTCCTTAGGGTATATAAACTGAACAGAACTATATAAACCAAACAATGGAAGGAAGCCGGACAAATGGCGGTAAATCAACAAAAGACGGAATGGGAAGAATTGGAGAAGGGTTCCGATGTGGATTCGTAATGCGCGGGTCGAGGGTTCGAGTCCCCCTAGCGGCTCCAGTAAAATCAAGGCGTCCGGAGATTTGCTCCGGACGTTTTTTGTTTTTGTTGCAGTTTTGGTTGCAAACGATGCCTAATCGGACCTTCTTGGAGTCACAATCGCGAACGATCGATCTATGCAGAAAATCTCCTCCCATAAAAATGCGACACGGCAATATTTACATTTGTACTCATTTCGTTTATTATGTGAGTACGAATGCAAAAAGGTGTTGCGCATGAAAAAACATCAAGAAAAGCTTATAAATCTCCAGCGGGAGCATAAAGGAGTGTTCCGTACCGCAGCACTATCTGAGGCCGGCATCCCCCGGACATATCTCGCGTTATCGAAACAACGCGGGGAAATAGAACGTGTCGCCTGGGGAGTCTATGTGGATGCCAGCGCCTGGGAAGATGAGATGTATATCTTGCAATTGCGTTTTCGCCATACTATTTTCTCCCACGAGACGGCTCTCTATCTGCACGGACTTAGTGATAGGACGCCGCTCGCATATTCGATAACGGTTCCTACTGGCTATAACTCCAAATCATTAAGGGACCTGAAGTGCAAAATATTCTCCATTAAGGCGTCCTTGTTCGATTTAGGCTGTGTCTCAATGCCCTCACCTCACGGGCAGGACCTCCGTGTATATGATTTGGAGAGAACCCTGTGCGATGTTTTGCGAAGCCGAAGCAGACTGGATGTCCAAATCGTGAATGATGCCATAAAAGGCTATATAAAAAAACCGGAAAAGAATCTTCCCCGGTTGATGCAGTATGCTGAACAGTTCGGAATCCAGAAGATTGTCCGCCAATACGTCGAGGTGCTGTTATGAAAGAGGCCATGAGACTAAAGGCGCAGATTAAAGCGATGTCCCTGCAAGTTCGAATACCCGCAAATGCCGTATTGCAAATTTGCATCAGGATATTGGCATCTCGGAAATGCTTATAAAAAAGCTGGCAACAAGAAAGAAGCGGTAATAGCCTATGAAAACTTTATCAAATATGCAAAGGATACCGATTCACGGGCCAAAGGAGCAAAAACGATCCTCAAACAACTGACCAGTCAATAAATGGCTGTGAAGCACTTGATGTCAAGGCCGGTTTAAAATTGAGCCACTTTCGCCGGTCGAAAAATGAGCCAGTATCCTATCCTTTTTCGTCGAGTTTCTGAGTCTTTATCGGAGGCGATTGGTACATTCCGGCCGCTTTAAAAATTCGAGGGTTCGGAAGCAAGCCCTAAGTTGTAATACACAAGCAAAAATACGCAATAAAAATGAGGGATAATAATGGCCCCGGATCATTCGATGGACGAGAATGCGCCTCGACATCAGCGCCGTATTCGATATAAAGGAACGTATCCCAAGAACTTTAAGGAAAAATATAAAGAGCTTCAACCCGAGCGATATGCCGACGCTGTGGCTCATGTTATTCAAAAAGGCAGTACACCGGCAGGAATGCATCGCTCCATTTGTGTTGAAGAAATCTTGGAATTGCTGCAAATTACGCCAGGACAGATCGGATTGGACGCTACCCTGGGTTATGGCGGCCATACGTTAGCGATGCTCAAATGTTTGGATTCAAAGGGACGCCTGTACGCCATTGACGTGGACCCGCTTGAATTGCCGCGCACGCAGGAGCGTTTGGAGCGCTTGGGCTATGGCTCGGATGTTTTGGAAATTCGACAGATGAACTTTTCACAGATCGACCAACTCGCCTTTGAATCCGGTCCGTTCAATTTTGTATTGGCGGACCTGGGCGTATCCTCGATGCAAATCGATAATCCGGACAGAGGGTTTTCCTTTCGGGCGGAAGGCCCTCTGGATTTACGCCTGAATCCGACACGGGGGCGGTCCGCTGCAAACCGTTTAAAGAAAATGACCCTGGATGAGTTGCAAAACATGTTGGTGGAAAATGCGGATGAACCTCACGCCGGTTTAATCGCCCGCACCCTTATTTCCAGTATGAAAAACGGAATGGAGATATCGACAACCACACAACTCCGCAATATCATCGAGGAAGCGCTGAAGTTTGTTCCGAAAATTAGTGACGATGAAATAAAAAAATCCTGCCAAAGATGTTTTCAAGCGTTGCGGATTGATGTCAACCAGGAGTTTGAAGTACTGGATGATTTTTTGGAAAAACTTCCGGATGTTCTTGCCAAAGAGGGCCGTGTGGCCATCCTTACCTTTCATTCCGGCGAAGATCGTCGTGTTAAAAAATCTTTTAAGCATTTTTTTCGGGAAGGCGTTTATCGTGATATTGCTCCCGAGCTGATCCGGCCATCCGACAAAGAGTGTCGCGAAAATAGCCGGGCGCGTTCCGCCAAATTGCGTTGGGCCATCAAAGCCTAGCAACAAAGTCAGTCCTTCGGCGTCATAGTCGCATGGACCTTGGCCCTTTTCACTGAGCATCCCTATAAACTGCCCCGCTAATGTATTGACGCCAGCGTCTGCCTTTGTTTTCTGTTATCGACATGTTTTTCCATTTCTCTTTCGAACTATTTCAAGGCCTCGTTGTCCGTCAATTAAGACAGACGCGAGGCCTTGTGAGCATGTGTGTGGCGCAGAATGTGGAAATGGTGCCGCGGCAAGCCCTGCTTTTCGGCATGATCGGGGAACCATAGCCAGCTTGGAAAAGAACTTGCAGGTGCTCTCGCAGAGGCTGAAGAAAGCCAGCGAACTGCAGATTACCTCCGCGCAAATAATAGCCAAACAGGCAGAAACCTTGAAGCAGCAGGGAAAATCGTTGATCGACTCCGAGAAGTTTGTGGCCAAATTAGATAGCGTCGTGGCATTGAAGAACACCTCGGGAGCTCGCTGTTGCAGGAAGGGGAGAAATGGTTCCAGAACACCGCGCTGCTTCTTTTGTCTCTGATACTGCGGCGATTCTGGTTGACGGAGCGCTTTGCGCACAGTGTTGCGACTGAGGCATAAATCCCGGGCAATGGTCTTGATGGATTTGCCGACTTTGGCCCAGAAACGGACTTCCGCCCATTGGTCATGGGATAACATTGCGCCATCTCCCCCATGAATGGTTTCATGGGTGGATGCTTTCCCCTGGTTCATTTTTTTCCCTCCTTTTTTGCGGAGGGGGGTCAAATTTCATTTGCCATTTGGGGTCAGTTTAGCATTGGCGATGACACAAGGAATATATTCAGCGCCAGCTTGATGAAGATCGGGTGGGAGCGCAACTAACTCCCAACATTGAAGACCCGTTTACGGG
>DCTI01000125.1:1908-15986 GCA_002329525.1 Negativicutes bacterium UBA1444 | reverse complement strand
GGAATTCAGAAGATTTACTTGACGGTTAGCTATTAGAAACTGTGGTTTAAAGGAACGGTGGTATTTTGTGGAACAGAGAGAATCTATGCTCGATTTTCTGAAAAAAGAGGGCATTCGTGAAGATCTTATTCTTCAAATAGAGCAATTCCGAAAATTTTACCGGGTGAATCCTGAGTTGGAATACAGAATTCCCAAGTTAAAATATTATTATTACGGAGTAGAAGTCTGGGAGGAAGCTATTACAGCTATTCTATGCGGCGAAAATCTTCTTCTGGAAGGCACGAAAGCAACGGGAAAGAATGTGCTTGCAGAGAATCTGGCGGTGGCTTTTGGAAGACCAACCTGGGATGTATCTTTTTATGCCAACGTAGATGCATCATCGCTGATCGGCGCCGATACACTTGAAAACGGCCGGGTTGTTTTTAGGCCCGGCCCCATTTATGAATGCGCCCAATGGGGCGGTTTCGGAGTTCTGGATGAAATTAATATGGCGAAAAATGAATCGCTTGCCATCCTTCATGCCACCCTTGACTTTCGAAGAATTATCGACGTATCCGGTTACGGCAAGATTACGCTGGATGACGCCACCCGATTCATCGCCACCATGAATTATGGGTATGCCGGGACGAGAGAACTCAATGAAGCTCTGGCTTCCCGTTTTATGGTCATCTTAATGCCATATATCTCCCCGGAAAACCTCGCGAAACTGTTCAGAAAAGAATTTCCCACTATGAGAGATAAATATATGGAACAATTCATCGGACTGTTCCAAGATATTCAGACGAAAAGTGAAAACGCCGAGATTTCTACCAAGTGCCTGGACCTGAGGGGCTTTTTGTCATCCATTCTTCTTATGAACAAGGGTCTGGAAGCGAATCAAGCACTACTGATGGGAATAATCAATAAATCATTCGATGAATTTGAACGGCAGCTGATCCAGGATGTTATCCGTTTACGAATTCCGGAAAAGCTGGAAAGAGGTGAAATCTTCACGGATTGACTATGAAAAATCAAAGTCAGGAAGAGAGAAGAGCGTTTAACATTATATGGAATGCATCGGCCGACTATTCATTGAAACCGGAAATCAAGGCTTATGATGAAAACGGAAAAGCCGAACTTTATTGGAATTATATTATTGGCGCCGCGCACAAATATTATGATTTCTCGCTTCTGACTGATTTTTTCCGTTATCTGAAAAAAAACGCCAACCATTCTTTTTTTGAAAAGCTGACCTGGATAGGTTTGGAGAACTGCACTTTCCAAAAAGCGAGACACGAGCGGCCCGTGCTCGAAAATCTGCGGCTTTGTTATGCAAAAAAAGTGGTGTGTGAAGGAGAGAAATCTCCTTCCGTTTATTTCTATGATGAAATCAAAATAGCCCATTTTCAGAGAGTTTTGGGGGAAAAACCAAGAGTATCAGACTCCGCGCTCGACCTTTTGAAGGCCCTGGAATTTGACGAATCTATGAATACAAAGCAGATCATTCAAAAGATGAAGGAAATAATCCGCACTTATTTTGAAATTAGTTCTTTACACACCATCGAGATAAGAAATAACAAAAAGAGTCCCTGGAAAATACGACTGTCGGGTTTTGGCAGTCATTTCTCCAAACAATTGACGTTAGGATCCGGCGAATCTNNGGATCTGATGCGTCAATCAGTTTTGCGGAAGAGTTAAAAGTGCCGGATAAAATAGCCTCGTTTTGGAATCATATGACAGAGCAGTTGGAAAAAAAACAAAGGGAATCCATGCAGAGAAATTTTGGGCTTTCGATTCTTTCGGAAATGCAGACCCAGGCTTTGGAAAAGATCTTGTGTGCCGGAAACCATAAAAACTGCCATCTTCATTTTACCCGCGGCGAATTTGAGCTCAATCAAAAGGCCGCTGGTCAGGGGAAAGCCGCTTTAATACAAAAAGAAAAAAATATAAGACATTATAAAGAAAATTTTGCCAGAAATCATCATAGTATTTCGAAACTTACAAGCAGGATTATGAACACCATACTGGTCAATCTTGAATCATCCGCAAACAGATCGGTTACCGGAAAGCTGGTTGTGGGAAAAGTCTGGAGAAGCAGATACGTTGACGACAATAAGGTTTTTATCAAAGATTTTCAGGATGATCTGGGAAAAATATCTGTGGATATAATGCTTGACGCCTCCGCTTCTCAGGCGGTTCGCCAGGAAACTATCGCCGAGGAAGGATATTTGATAGCTGAAAGCCTCACACGATGTATGATTCCCGTAAAAGTCTATTCATTCTTCGACAGGGAAAACTATTTGATTATCAATCTTTTCCGGGATTACGGCGAAATAAATGGAAACGACAACATTTTTAACTACAATGCCATCGGTTGCAATAGGGATGGCCTGGCGATTCGTACGGCACTGCATATGATGGCAAAGTCGCCATACGAAAAGAAGATTCTTATTGTTCTGTCCGATGCAAAACCTAATGATGTACAACAGCCTATCTATACCGATAAATGGTCTCTCGGCCCGCATGACTACTCAGAAGCTCCAGCTATAAATGATACGGCCCGGGAGGTGCGGGAGGGCCTTCGAAGAGGGATTTCCATCTTTTGCATTTTTACCGGATTGGATGCAGATATTCCCGCAGCAAAAAAGATATATAAACATAATTTTGCCCGCATAAAATCAGTGGAAAGATTTGCTGATACGGTGGGAACTTTGATACAAAACGAATTGAGAAATTTATAAGATATCTCTGCCGCTGATCGGATACTGAAGCCTGCATCCATCGGATTGACACTACCTGTGAAAATCAAGCCTTCCAGCTTTTTGGCCGGAAGGCTTGATTATGCGCAGTATGGTTTTTTTCCGGGACTTTATCTGGTTTCAGTCGGCTTTTTTGGCTTCCGCCTTCTGGAGGAACTTTTCGGCGGCGATGATAAAGCGTTCATGGGTGCCGCTGCCGATCTGCTCTTTATCGTCGAAAGCTTTGACTGTGAACAGCAGCCGCTTGCCGTCGATCTCCACCAGCTCGCCGACGGCGCGAACCGTCAGGCCTACAGGCGTTGCCGCCGTATGTTTGATTTTCAGGTCGATGCCGACAGTGCTCGTTCCTTCCGCCAAATGCGGGGCCACCGCATTCACGCAGGCGCCTTCCATCAGGGCGACCATGGCGGGAGTGGCGTATACCGGCAGGCTGCCGCTGCCATGTTTGATCGCGGTGTTTTCATGGGTGACTCGTTCTGTTTTCTCCCCCGTCGCACCGACGGGCAAGCTTTCGGTCATGTGATTTCCTCCATCTTGGTTGTCCTTTTGCGAATGTGCCCGGCAACCTTGGGGACACTGAAAAAGCTATTGCAAGCCTTTTTCGAGTTGGATCGATTTGGCGATGACTTCACAAATGGTATTCCTGATATTGATTTTGTTCCAGTAAGAACTGTTCGTCATCTTTTGGTATTGCGATTTAAAGATAAAGTAGTCATAGTAATTGAAGCGCGGTTTATTACTGAGAATAGCCGCATACCACTGGTCCCGCAAATCCATGTAGAGTTGGATCCATTCCCGGTATTTATCCGTGTTTGCCAGTTTGTAATCCATATATAGCTGTTGAAATTCCCGGAAATACTCGCGAAATCCCATCCCTTTTTCCAGCCGCCGCCGCATCTCCGTGCATTTTTCCAGCACGGAATCCGGCCCGGCTGCATGGCTGATATGCGGAGTCCAACATACGGCGATCAGTACCAAGGTTCCCAACGAGACCTTCATCATCATCACTTCCTTGATAAAATGTTCGATATCCCGGCGCGGAATCCTGCCCGGCGACTCTGCGGGAGAACCTTTATCTTTCTGGATATGTATGATGGAAGGAATATTTTGCGGGGAAGCGAATTACTCAGGAAAATGCCTGCCGAAGGTGAGAGGGTCCGGGGAGGTAACCCAGTTCGCCTATCCCACACTCAGGCGGGCGGGAGCGGCGAATCCTTTTTGCGCGGAAAGTTGACTAGCCCGTAGGAAAGGGTTCCCTGGACCGGGCAGGCGGCAACGCAGCGGAAACAGTTGATGCACTGGGCATTGCGCACGGATTTGCCGGCGGATACCTGGATGTTCATCGGACAGGCTTGGCTGCAGCGCTGGCAATTCACGCAGGCGGCGGCGTTCCGCTTGATGGTGAACAGGCGGGTCAGGCTGGCAATGCCGAATCTGATTCCCTCCGAGCAGACGTAGTTGCAGAAGGGTCGTTCAAAGAACAGGCCGATGACCAAAAAACTGGCCATGATGGTGAATGCCGTCATTTCGAGGGTTTTGCCGCCGGCGAGCGACATGAAGGACCGATAGGCGTTGATGGGCGCCGCAACTGCGGCCGCCTGCGCGCCCAGCGCCAGCAGGATCAACATCAGCGCATAGCGCGAAAATTGCAGATAGCGTTGCAGCGATGGCGGCATTTTCAGTTTGCGTTTCAGGAACAGCGAGCCAATTTTGCCGCAGAGTTCCTGCACGGTACCATAAGGGCAGAGCCAGCCGCAGAAGAAGTTGCCGGCGAGTAGGGCCAGAACGAGGACCACCAAGGTATGGGCCCGGATGACCTGGGTGTATAATCCGGCGACCAACAATGCCAGGACAATCCATTGCACCAGGTTGCGGCAATATTGGACGGTTCGGTTGGCACCGGCGTTTTCTTTGCCACTTTTCAACAGGATCAGGTTCATGGGACAACATCTCCATTTCGATCATAAGATAGACGAAATGGGTAGGCACGGAACCCGGGTCCGTACCTACCCATTCTGTTTGGGTTTAATTCTACCATAATTGCTCCAGAAAAATGTGACAGGAATTTGAACTTTGACTGCCGGACCTTACTAAATCAGACCGTCGGATTTTCACGCCGAAAACGGGCAGACCGCAGCTTTGCCGCGTGGTCGTCGATGGACTTTCGATGTTGCTCGTCGGTAGCGGCGGGGTCTCTGATTGCGAACCAAGTTTCGCAGGGAAGTTTGGCGCAGTCGCCGCAATCTTTGTAGCCATGCTCCCGGACACACTGATACAATGGGCAGACTTCCAAATTCAGATATTTGGCCCAGAATACCCGTCCCTGCGTTTCCTCGCAAGTTCCGCCACATTCCGCAACATGGGCGCATCCATCGCAACTGGCTCCACAAACACTTAACATCCGAAGGCAACTCCTTTCATGGGCTGACGAGGGTACCTGTGCGCAGGGGGTTATTTGTCGTCGCGGTACACCACGCCGTCCTTCATCACGAACGAAACCTTTTCGGTGACGGTAATATCGTCAAACGGATTGCCCGGCAGGGCGACCAGGTCGGCCAGTTTGCCGGGGGCAATGCTGCCGGCGTTCAGACTCAGCAATTCCGCCGCCATTGATGTTCCCGCCTTCAGCGCCCGCAGCGGCGAGAGTCCGTTCAGCACCATTTCGCCGAATTCCTTCGCGCCGTTGACGGTGAAATCATAGGTTCCCAGATCGGTGCCGAGGGCGATCTTTACGTTGCTTTTGGCGACATTGCCGGCGCATTCCAGCACTCGGGGAGCATATTTGATGTTTTTTTCACGGGTGATTTCCGACACGCTCATATTCAGGTTGCCTTTGGCTGTTTCCCGGGCATTGGCCACGACCGCGATCTGCGTCGGCACCAGGTAGATGCCTTTTGACGCCAGCATTTCCAGCGTAGCCACCGAGGACAGACTGCCGTGCTCGATGGAACGGACGCCGGCCAGCGCCGCCCGCCGCACCGCTTCATCGCCATAGGCATGGACGAAGACCGGCTTGCCCAGATCCCGCGCCGCCGCGACCAGCGCGTTCATTTCCTCCTGCGAATACGAAAGGTCTTCCGGACCATCGCTCGGCGACAGGAAGCCGCCGCTGCCGGCGAACTTGATCCAGTCCACGCCGTGACGGGCCTGGTTGTGAACAGCTCGTTTCAGGCCGGTCGTTCCTTCCGCGACCGATACCTGTTCCATGGTCATGCCGTTACGGATCATGCCGCCGAAATCGAAGTGCCCGCCGATTGCCGAAATCATGTGCCCGCCGTTGATGATGCGCGGTCCTTTGATGTCGCCGGCTTCCACCGATTTTTTCAGTTCGCCCACAACCCAGGCGACGATGCTGAAATCGCCGGCGTCACGAACCGTCGTGAATCCATTGTTCAGGACTTTTTCACAGGCCGACACGCCGACCAGGGCCAGCGCGGCGTCATTCAGGGATGCGAGATTCGCGATGACCTTCGAGCCGCCGGTGAGATGGATATGGGAGTCAATAAAGCCCGGCATCACGAATTTCGTGGATAAATCGACGACCCTGGCGCCTTCCGGCCGCGGGACGGTTTTGCCGACAGCGGCGATTTTGCCGTCCACGACGAGGATTTCCGCCGGGCCTTGCGGCGCATCCGCCAACCCGTCCCAAACATTTCCCGCCAGGATCACCAGGGGTTGCTTCGGAGCAGCCAGTACGGTGCAGGTGGCAGACAAAACCAGCAACAGCAGACAAAAACAAAGCATCATTCGCATCTTCGGTTCCTCCCCGTATTTCCGCATTGTGTTCGATTTGGCCCGTAATACTTATTGGACAATGGCGCGGGCAATCCTTTCGGCGTCAGGATAAATTTGCTGATACAAACTGATAAAATCTTCCCGACGTTGTTTCGGATAAAAAATATTAGTGGAACCTGGTTGGCAATTGCTGGCGCCCGGCCGATATGATAGACTGAAACCATCCAGACATCCATTCATTCCGATCCGGCAAAGGGGGTTCATCAACTTGCGCAACCGAATAGCCATCGTTTTGATTCTGCTCTCGGGCCTCGTCACCTGGCTGACCTGGTCCACGGTGCAACCGGTGCGGTTGCAGTCGGTTTATCAACAGGTTTCGCACCTGCTGGCCGCTTTGGGCCTCGTGACTTTCGCCTGGATTTTTTTCATCGCCACCCGGAACCGTTGGGTCGACAGCTGGTTTCAGGGACTGGACAGGGCCTATGTTTACCATAAATACCTGAGCATTGCGGCGCTCGCCCTGGTCTGGCTGCACAAGCTGACGATCGATCTGGGGAAAATCCGTGTGGCCCGGACGGTGAAAGCCGAAGCGCCCCGACTGTTCGGAATCAAGATTGGCGACATCGGGGAAGGCGCTGCGGAATATAGTCTGCTGCTCTTTTCCGGGCTGGCTGTGTTGGCCATCGTGGCCGTGAAACTGGACTATCAGCGGTGGAAATGGCTGCACAAGCTGATGCTGGTTCCCTTTTTGTTCGGGGTCGTCCATTACTACATCAATTCGCGTTATCTGGTATTCGCGCTGAATCCCTTCAGCCTATGGATGAATTTCATCATCGCAGTCGGGTTGCTGTCGGCCGTTTACAGCGTTTTTCTCTACGAACGCACCGCGTTTCGTTACCGCTACCGGGTGACGCAGCTGCGGGAAGTGGCCGCCGGCACGCTGGAAATCACGGCGACGCCTGTGGGTGCGGAATTGCGGTATCAGCCCGGCCAATTCGCCTTCCTGAAAATCGCCGGCAAAGAGGCTGTCTTTCCGTCGCATCCCTTCACGATCAGTTCTGCGCCCGGCTTCGGACAGATTCA
Organism: Negativicutes bacterium UBA1444; assembly: GCA_002329525.1. Classification (GTDB taxonomy): domain Bacteria; phylum Bacillota; class Negativicutes; order UBA1444; family UBA1444; genus UBA1444. The sequence continues at coordinate 8,430 of DCTI01000125.1, read as the reverse complement.
GTTCACTGTCAAGGCCCTGGGCGATCATACTGCCGCCCTGCAAAACAATATCCGGCCGGGCGACGTGATTGCGGTGTCCGGTCCGCATGGCCGGTTCGATTATCGGGCCGGCGCCCGGCGGCAGGTCTGGGCGGCGGGGGGGATCGGCATTACGCCGTTCCGGAGCTTTTTGCAGTCGCCGATCCCGCCGGACTATCAGGTGGATTTGTTCTATGCTTACGCCAATGCCGCCGACGGGGCCTACGCCGACGAACTGAAAATGCTGGAACGGCCGGAAAACCTAAGAATCCATCTGATCGACAGCTCGACGGCCGGGTTCCTGAAAATCGAGGACATCACGCGCTGTGTGGGCGACGTCCCCTTCGATTTATTCTTCTGCGGGCCGGCGCCGATGCGGAAATACTTGCAGGCGGGGCTGGTCCGGACACAATGCGCCCTCGGGACCTTTCACTATGAAAAGTTCCAGTTCAAGGGGACTGGCGTGTTCTCGCTCCTGCAACGGTTTTTCCCCCGCCGCGCTTCGGCCTGAGCGCGCCGGAATTTTGGGCCGGCAAAGGCCGGCTGTCTCCGGATACGTCTACTTGTAGGTCTGGGCGACGAGCCGGCAGTAGTTCGAGCCGTCGACCACTGCCTCGATGATCACCGGACCGGCCGCAGCCAGGGCCTTTTGCAGCGATGCCCGCATTTCGGCCCGGTCGTGCGCTTTCAGAACCGGCACGCCCAGAAATCGATCGGCGGCAAAATATTCGCCCTCATACAGGGCCGTTTCATACTGCGGGACCTGCTTCCATTGCTGCTTGATTTCGATCAGGCTCAGATTTTTGTCGCACAGGACCACGATCACGACATTCAGGCCGCGCCGCCGCGCCGTCAGCAATTCGCCGCAGTTCATCAGGAACCCGCCATCGCCGGTGAGGCCGACGACGGGACTGTCCGGCCGGCAGAGCTTCGCGCCCAGGGCGGCGGGAATGCCGAACCCCATGCTGGACCAGCCGTTCGTCATGAGCAGGCGGCCGGGCTCTGCCACCCGCCACAGCTGCCCCAGCAGGTGCAGATGGGCGCCGACATCCGCGGCGAGGATGGCGTTCGGCGGCAAGGTTGCCTGCAGCTCCGTGATGGCGTCGACCGGCGTAAATGTCGCGCCGCCGCCGGAGTGCAGGCTTTGAAACAGGTTCTGCTTATGCGCACTGACCGCCGCCAGATCCCAGGCGTATTCGGGCAGCGACCACGTGAGCAGCTGCGACAGGGAGGCGGACAAATCGCCGACCACGGCTCCGGCGACATCATACTCCGGCGGAATGTCCGGCGGCTCGCTGTCGAAGTGGAGCAGGGGCACGTGGGGCAGCCAGGCTTCGTAATTGAATTCCACGGAATCGTAGCCGATCCCCACCACCAGGTCGGCCTGCCGGCATAGCGGCGCGAGGCGATCGCTGTGGGCGTGGAACAAAACTCCGGCGTAGCGGGGGTCGGTTTCCGGCAGCATTCCTTTGGCCATTGGCGTCAGAACCACCGGGATGTTATGCCGGTCGACAAACCGGCGGATCAAGGGATGCAGGCCCAGCCGGGCCGCGGTCAGGCCGATGGCCAGCAGAGGCCGTTTCGCTTTTTGCAGCAGTTGCTCGGCCTCGCGCAGCCGCAACGGATCAGGCGGCGTCGGCATTGGACTTGCTATGTCAGGAGATATGGCGGCAGCCGGGACCTCCCCCTCCAGATCCGCGGGCAGGCCGATGTGAACGGGGCCGGGAAGTTCGGCCACGGCGATCCTGAACGCGGCATCCAGGGTGTCCCGCCAATTTTGCCGGGACAGACGGGTGGTCCATTTGGTGAGCGGCCGAAACAGCGCCTGATGGTCAATGTTCATCTGCACTTTCCGGCCCCGGTCCGCATCCCGGACCTCCGTGGTGAACGCGAGCAGGGGCGACCGGTCCAGCCGGGCGCCGCCCACGCCGGTGGCCAGATTGGTGGCGCCCGGACCGAAGGTGGCGTGGCATACGCCGGGAATGCCGGTCAGGCGGCCGCAGACATCGGCCATCATGCCGGCGCTTTGTTCGTTGGCGACCAGCACGAATTCCAGGCCGGCTTTGCGCAGGGCCTCCATATACGGGATCGACGGCCCGCCGGGCACGCCAAAAACATAGCGGACGCCGCGGGCTTGGAGCCAGCGGGCCCATTCTTCGGACAACAGCGGCATAGAAAGACTCCTTCGGTTTTTATTGCGGTTTCCTCATTTTTTCATCATGGCTATCGGCAGGACCGCACAGCAAACGGCGATTCCCATTACGCCATAAGCCCAGACAACGCCATATGCGGCGGCGATAAAGCCAAAAACCAGCGGTGCCACGATGTTTGTCGCACCGCGTGATAAGTTGTTCAGCGTAAATATGTCATCATATTCAGCGGAGTCTTCGACAGTGTTAGCGACAATGGTTTGAACGGCGGGAACGGTTCCTTTGGTCACAATCCCCAGCAAAAACGCAATGCCCATAAGGAGGGACGGTTGGGTCGCCACGACCAAAATTCCCAGCAGCAACGCCATCGACGATTCTGCCGCAATGAACACCGGGCGGGCCCCGAACCTGTCAACCAAGCGGCCGCAGACCATTTTTCCGCCGAAGCCGCTGAGCGTGAAGAGCAGGGCAAACAGGCCGATTTTTTGCGGTTCGATGTTTTTCGCCAACAGCAGAAACGGCAAAAAAGTGAATATTCGATCGCTGCCGAACGCGTCGAAACTATTTGCGAGGATTGGCAAGGCATAACGGGAATTGCGCAGCAAGGAGAAATCCGGCAGATTTTTCGTTGGATTTGCCGCCGCTGAATCTTCGACGGGGGTTCTGGCATTTTTCGAAAACAGGAAGGAACCGGCCCAGTAAGAAAACAGGAGAGCGCCCAGACCGTAAACAAAGCTGACAATCCGCCACCCGGGCAAGCCGGCCAGGGAAGACGCCGCCATGAACCCCGTCAGCGCCGTGAACGGGACTCGGCCGATGTCGCCGAGCGCCGTGAAATTGCCGAGGGCGGTTCCCAACTCGGTCCTGTCGGTGGCGGCGGATAGATACGAAAAGGAAATACTGTGAAAGACGGTGTGTCCGGCAGTGGCCAGGATAAAACAACCGCCGGCGAAATATAGGTTTGCGGAAAAGGCATTCATAAAAAAGCCGGCGCCATACAAAGCGGTGATCCAGATCAAGGCGGTCAGGCGACCGAAGCGACGGGAAAGCGGTTTCGTCGCGAGACCGGTCAACGTGGACGCCATGACCGCCAGAGAAATAATCAGGCCGACCTCTTTTTCGCTGCTCCCCCAGGCGATGGCCATAAAGGACAGAAGCAGCGGCACGCTTTCGAATAAGCCGTCGATGAGGACATGAAAAATGTTAANNGCAGGAATGTTGGCTTCGAGTTTGTGTTCAATAAACCTTACTCCCGGCCGTCGGCGATTTTGCCGCCGGGGAATTTGTTGCGGATATAGGAGTTGAAGTGCAGGCCCTTGGCCCGGGCCGTCATCAGGGCCAGATGGGCGATCCGGGGAACGTTGTGGTACCGGTGGACGCTGCCGTCCAGAAATTCGACCTCCAGGGTCCCGGTATCCCCTTCGTAGCCGACGGACTTGATTTCGCTGGACATCACATAAATACGCTCCATGACTGACCATCCTTCCCTATACGAGTCCGTTCCCGGTACTCTTCGACACGCTCCGGCGGAATCCTTTCGCCGGTTGCGACAGGAAAAGCAGGAATTAAATAACTATTGTCGAATATCTAATTTCACGATAAAAAGAATATAAGCTTTTCCAGACGATCAGAGGAGGCGTTATCGTGAAGTGGATCCTGACAGGAGTACTCCTGCTGGGAATATTGTTCGGCGGCCAGTCCTGCCAGGCGATGAGCCCGGAACAGTACATCGAGAGCATCGCGCCTTATGCGCAGCAGGTCAAGAAACATGGCCTGTTCCCATCGGTGGCGATTGCCCAGAGCTGCCGCGAGACCGGTTTCGGCAAACACCTGGAAGCAACGGACATCTACGGCCGACCGATTCGCCAGTACAATAACGTGCTGGGGAAAAAGTGGCGCACCGGCCATTACTTCGAAAAGACGACCTGGGAAGGGGCGGGCGCCGGCCGGTACATGATCGTCGGCAAGTTTCAGGCCTACCGTTCCCTCGGGGACTGTTTTGAAGATTACGCGATCAACATCAATAACAATCCGGCCTACCGCTACAAGGACACTTCGAACCTCTACAACTTCATTCACTCGATCGCGCCGCGTTATGCGACGGACAATCCTTGGGCTTACGCCACGGGGGTCATCCGAATCATCGAAAAATACAATCTGACCCAGTACGACTGAGCAATGTCGCTCGTTGGCGGTGGAAGTTCCATCGCCTTGTTTTTTTGGCAGTCTGCGGCCGGGCGCCGCGAATTTTTTGGAGGTGGAACCCATGTACGCACAAGGTTGGATCGGTATGCCCGTGGAGCAGATTCCCACGCCGGCGCTGGTGGTTGACGTCGAAAAGCTGGACCGGAATCTGGCGACGATGGCCGATTATCTGGCCCGGGTAAAAACCAACATTCGTCCCCATGCGAAGACGCACAAGACTCCGGCCATCGGCCACAAACAGATGCGCGCCGGCGCGATCGGGCTGTGCTGCGCGACGGTCGGCGAAGCCGAAGTCATGGTCTATTCGGGGATTCCGGAAGTGATGATCGCCAACGAAATCGTCGACCCGCTGTCGGTGCGTCGGGCCGTGAACCTGGCCCGGCAGGCGCGGGTGCTGATGATCGTCGACGATCCGGAGAATGTCCGCAATATCGGCGCGGCGGCCCGGCAGTATGGAGCGATGGTCGATGTGCTGGTGGATCTGGACGTCGGACAAGGGCGCTGCGGGGCCCGTAGCCTGGAAGCATTGGTGGAGCTGGCGCGGGAAGTGGAACGGACAAAAGGGATCAGGCTGCGCGGCGTTTTCGGTTATGAAGGGCATGTCCAGTTCATCCCCGACCGCCAGGAACGCACGGCGAAGGGGCAGGACGCCAATGGGCGGCTGGTCCGGGCGGCGAAAGAACTGTCGGGTTTGGGCATGAACATCGAGATCGTCAGCGGCGCCGGCACCGGCACCTACGATATCGCGGGCGAATTTCCGGGAATTACGGAGATTCAGGCCGGCTCCTACATTTTCATGGACGGCACCTACCAGAAGCTGGGTCTGCCGTTCGAGCAGTCGCTGACGGTCTTGGCCACGGTGGTGAGCCGTCCGGCGGCGGACATCGCCGTTTTCGACGTGGGGCTCAAGGGAATCTCTCCCGAGCGGTTCAATCCGTCGGTGCAGAATTGCGGCACCGGCGCAATCGAGGTGAAAAGCCTGTCGGAAGAACACTCGGTGACGCGCCTGTCCGACGCGGCCGATCCGCGGCCCGGCGACAAGATGCACTTCATTCCGAGCCACTGCTGCACCACCGTCAATCTGTACGATTCGATGTTTGTCGTCCGGCAGGGCCGGGTGGAGGCGATTTGGCCGGTCGCCGCGCGACGGGCCTGATAGGCTGCGGCAGCACGGAGGAGACGCAGAATGGCATACGGACCAGATACGATCTACATCATCGGCATTGCCAAATCCCAGCAGCATAATCCGATCACCCAGCAGTTCGGGCGGTTCCTGCTGGGGTTCGTGGTGAACCGGAAAACGGGCGAGATTCTTTCCTGCGGCAGCACCGTGGTCATGAAAAGCACCTACGATTTCCTCGACGAGCTGTTTCAGGGGCGGAACATCGAGACCGACGGCGAGAAGATCCGCGGCGAAATCGAGAACCGATACTTCGGCGCGTCGCAGAAAGCGATCCTGGTTGCGTACCGCGATGCGCAGCGGCGTTTCCGCCTGTACCGCCAAGGCGTGCGTGGCGATTCCCTGACCCGCCAGGATGAACTCAGCGCCAGCCCGAGTTGACACAATGAAACAGTCGTGTTAGAATTTTGCCAGAAATTGAACATGGCTGCTTCATTTGCCATACGTGAATGAAATCCGGCGCAACAGACATCCCTCCCTCAACGGATGTTTCTGTTCGGCCGGACTTTTTTATTCAGGCGTCGTTGCGAAGCGACAATCAGGAAGAACGACTTCGCGGAGCAGGCGATGGGCGGCCAAACTACAGAAAAAGGAGGTACAGAAATGAGCGGCATTGTTTTGCGCGGCGGGACCATCGTGGATGGAACCGGTTCGCCCGGCTACCGGGGTGATGTGTGGATCGAACACGACCGGGTCCGCCAGGTTGGCCGGGTCGAGGCGGGGGTCGCCGGCNNTCGCCGGCGAGGAGCTGGATGTGGCGGGGCTGGTGGTGGCACCGGGGTTTATCGACCTGCATACCCACACGGACCGGAAAATTTTCGACAATCCGTTGGGCGACAGCAAGATCATGCAAGGCGTCACGACCGAGGTGACGTCCAACTGCGGCATTGGGCCGTTTCCGGCCAGCGAAAGCCGGTTCGCCGATCTGGAATCCTATCTGGGCACCCTGAGCGGATCGCTGCCGGCGGG
>DCTI01000125.1:0-1820 GCA_002329525.1 Negativicutes bacterium UBA1444 | reverse complement strand
ACGCGATCGGCTGGGACGACCGGCCGCCGACGGACGCGGAGATGGCCCAGATGCAACGGCAGCTCGACGAATCGCTGGCGCAGGGGGCCTGGGGCATGTCCACCGGTCTGGTGTATCCGCCGGGCAGTTTCGCGCAGGCGCCGGAACTCACCGAGCTGGCCAAAGTGGTGGCGAAGCACGAAGCGATCTATACCAGTCACATCCGGGGCGAAAGCGCCACGCTGATGAACTCGATCGACGAAGCGATCGCGTTGGGGAAGGCGAGCGGCGCCCGGGTGCAGGTCTCCCACCTCAAGGCCATCGGCAAGCCGTTCTGGGGGCAGGGGCTGGCGGCTTTGCACCGGATCGAGGCGGCACGGGAAACGGGAGTGGATATCTGGGCGGACCAATATCCCTATGAGGCCACCGCGACCTCGCTGGCGGCCCTGGTTCCCGGCTGGGCCCAGGATGGCGGCATCGCCGCCTTGCTGCGCCGCTTGCAGGACGACGAGCTGCGGGAACGGATCCTGACGGCGATTCGGCAGGAAATGACGGTGCGCGGCGGTGCGGACCGGGTGAAGATCTCGGTGCTGAAGACGGCAGCCAACCAGCAGTGGGTCGGAAAAACGATCGAGGATGTGGCGGCGGCGCGCGCGGTCGCGCCCGAGGAAGCGGTGCGGCAATTGTTGATCGAAGAAGCCGCCAAAGTCAATGCCGTGTATTTTTCGCTGGGCGAAGTCGACCTGGACGGCATCATGCAGAGTCCGATCGTCGCGGTCGGCAGCGATGGCCAGGTAATGAACCCCGAGCGGGACAGCGCGGAGAATGTGCATCCGCGTTCCTACGGCACGTTCCCGCGGGTGCTGGGACGGTTCGTGCGGGAAAAAGGCCTGATTCCCCTGGAACTGGCGGNNGCCTGCCGGCAAAGATCCTGCGGCTGCCCTAACGCGGCCGGATCGCAGTCGGCTTCAAGGCGGACATCACCGTGTTCGATCCGGCGACGGTGCGGGACCGGGCGGACTTCACCAATCCGCATCAGTATCCGGCGGGCATTCCCCATGTGTTCGTCAACGGCACGGCGGCGGTGAAGGATTCGCGGCTTACCGGCACCGGGCGGGGCGAGATTTTGCGAAAAAAAGGCTAGGAGGAGTAAAGAATGGCTGATGCGGGATTTAACCTCTGGTGGGGCTTGATCGGACTCCTGCCCCTGCTCTTGTACATCGTGCTGGTGTTGCGCGAGATGGACCCCCTGCCGGCCACGATCATCTGCGTGGTGGTGGGCGCCGTCATCAACGCCAAAAGTCTGATCGCGGTCGGCACGGACCTGTCGAAGGCGATGGGATCGTTCCTCGGCCTGGTGGGCCTGATCATCATGCTGGGCCGCGGGCTCGGCGAAGTGCTGTCGGAAACGAAAGTGGCCCATACCCTGGTGTATAAAATCATTTACGGGATCGGCGTCAATACTCAGAAGAAAGCGCTGCTCGGCATCATGCTGGCGACCATGGTCATCGTCGGCCTGCTCGGCACCATGGCCGGCGGCGTGGCGATCATCGCGCCGATCGTCAATCCCATTGCCGCCGCCGTGGGACTCACTCCCGCCGCGGTCNNTACCAGTCGGTCGGCGAGGAAGCCCTGACACTGGGGCCCTTCACGCCGCCGGTTGTCACCCTGATTGGTCTGACCAAGCTGGACTACGGCACGATGCTGGTGACGGCGGCGATCCCAATCGCTTTCGTGACGCTGCTGGTGACCTGGTTCATGGTGCAGCGGATCCAGCGCAGCACTGAAGAAAAAATGCCGGCGGGCATGGCGGTCGGTAAGGAGATTGAATCGTTCCAGCC
>DCTI01000273.1 GCA_002329525.1 Negativicutes bacterium UBA1444 | reverse complement strand
CCCGCCGGTCCCGCAGGAACGCCCCCACACTGAGATCCCAGGTTCCCCGCCAGGCACCGAGGAACGGCTGCGGCTCCGGCGCCGCCTGCCCCGCTCCCGGCCACCCGAATAGTAGCAGACACAAAATTCCCACCCGCAACAATCCGACCATCCGTCAACATCCTTTCCCTGTTCCAATAAAAGGGCCCTGGCGCGATCCGTCAGGGTCCTTTTTGTACGACGGTTATCGAAAACGTAGAAAAATCCCTCTCATTCCGCTGATTATATTATACTCCGAAACGAATGAAACCGGACGGATTTCGCAATAAAGTGAAGCTAGGAAACGCATACGCGAGGAGTTGACGAAACATGGCCAAGCGGGTCCATATCCCCCTCATTTTCACGCTGTTGTGTCTGCTCCTGTGTCTGTCGCCGCCAGCGCCGGCCCAGGCCAGCTGGTCCGACCACAGCCTGGGCGTCAGCCACGACAAATGGTTTCATTTCGGCATGGGCATGGGCATCAACGAAGTGCTCAAAGAACGGAATGTCCCCTGGATACAGCGCCAGCTGGTCATCATCGCCGTAGGCGCCCTGAAAGAGACCATCGACCGCGGGCGAGGCGGCCGATGGGATGCAGAAGACTTCGGGGCGACCGTTCTCGGCGGCATGATGCCCCGGATCCAGCTCGTGTACCGGTTTTAGTCCCCTGCAAAACGAAATGCGCGTCCTCCGGCGAAACCAGCCGGGCGGCGCGCATTGCTTCGCTGTTCAGTTTTTGGCGGTTGCCGCCTGCGGCTGCAGTTCCTCCTGCAACGAATTTTTGAAATACACCTTCCAGGCCGACGGAATTCGCGGCGCCGAACCACGGGCACCGGTCCGATCGAGACCGACCACCGTCTCCACCCAGTTCGCCGCCAGCTCGCCCTGCCGCCGCACAGTCGGATCAGTCTGCAGGTACTGGGCCAGCATCACCCGCAGATATTTCGGATTCAGCCGGGGATTCGCCGCAGCCGTCCGCAACAGATCCTCCAGCGGGCCGCGCTGGGCGCGCGGGATCGTCGAACCCGTAAAATGCTGCACATCCAGCCAGTAAAAAATCTCATTGAGGGCATCCTGATAAAGCGGCAGGAATTCCGGATCGAGATCCTCATAAAAGCCGGCGTCTTCCGAGTGATCGCAACTGATACCCCGCTGGGCGGCATCCTGGCCGCGGTAATGCATAAACGCATAAACGCCCAACAGAACCAAGATCGCCAAAGAGCCCCAAAAACCATATCCCACCAAGCGTCACCCCATATGCGCATAAAATCCCACATATACATTTTTATACCATGAGTATAATGGGAAGTATATGGACAAATGGGATAATCCTTTGATTCAGCCGGATAATGTTACAGGCTCCGTTCTGCCCGCCAGGAGTCACGGCACATTTCCGCCAAGCTCCGTTTCGCGGTCCAGCCCAAATCCCGTTCGGCTTTACCGACCCCGGCGTAGCATTCAGCCAGATCGCCCGGCCGACGGCCGACGACCTCATACGGGACGCGGACTCCATTCACAGCTTCAAAGGCTTTAACAAGTTGGAGAACGCTCGTGCCTTTGCCGGTCCCCAGGTTAACCACATGGACGCCGGCTTTCAGACTCGAAAGAGCCGCGATATGTCCCTCCGCCAAATCCATCACATGAATATAGTCCCGCACGCCCGTGCCGTCGACGGTCGGATAATCCCCGCCGAACACCGGCAGACAGTCGCGTTGCCCCCTGGCGACCTGCACAATATACGGCATTAAGTTATTCGGCGTACCCTTCGGCTTCTCTCCGAGCAAACCGCTTTCATGGGCCCCGACAGGATTGAAATAGCGCAAAAGGGCCACGGCAAATGACGAGTCGGTCTTGGCCACATCGGTAAGAATCCGTTCGCTGATGACCTTCGTTTCCCCATAGGGGTTGGTCGTAGGCAACAGCGGCAGCGTTTCCAACAAAGGGCTTCGATTATCGCCATATACCGTGGCCGATGAACTGAAGACAAACCGGGACACGCCATGCCGGCGGCAGGCTTCCGTCAGTACCACGGTACTGAGAACATTGTTGCGATAGTATGCCAATGGTTTCTCAACGGATTCACCTACTGCCTTGAAACCGGCAAAATGGATCACTCCATCAAACCGATGCTGAAGAAAAATCGACTCAACTGCGGCAGCATCGGTCACGTCGGCTTCATAGAAAGTCAGTTTCCGCCCGGTGAGGTGCTGGACGGCTACAATGGTTTCGTGACTACTGTTGCTGAAATTATCCGCCACCACCACCGAATGCCCGGATTGCAGCAATGCGACACAGGTATGCGATCCGATATAGCCCGCCCCACCGGCAACCAAAATATTCATGCCGACCGATTATCCTCTTTTCTTGCCGCCACAACCGGCGCTTTACTGGTTAAATCGCCCGACTCATGATCAAACGCGACTTGTTTCTGGGCCCGCGCCCGATTTCGGTCCACCGCAAGCTGCGCATTGTACAGTCCTTCCCCTGTAGTCGTCTTGAAAAACGTCAGCCAGAGGATTTTCAAATCCAGCTGCCAGTTGTGAAAGCCCAAATAATACTTGTCCAGTTCCACCTTGGTTTCCAGCGGAATCGAATCCCGCCCGTTTACCTGGGCCCACCCGGTGATCCCCGGTTTCAGGACGTCGATTCCCCGCATGTGGCGCATTGCATTCAACTCATGCTGATTGTGCAGAGCCGGCCGAGGTCCGATGAACACCATTTCGCCTTTGATAATATTGAACAATTGCGGGAACTCGTCGATCGAAAAGCGGCGCAGAAATCTGCCGTTTCTAGTGAAGCGGGGATCATCCTCGCCTACTTTGTCCGAAGGTAGATCCGGGGTGCCGATCTGCATCGTCCGGAACTTGTAGATGGTAAACAGCCGGCCGAACTGGCCGACCCGCTTCTGGGTGAAAATAGCCGGCCCGGGTGACTCGAGTCTGATAATCAGGGCGACCAGCAGCAGAATCGGAGAGAGAGCAATGGTCATCAGTATGGCAATCAAACGGCTCAAAATGTCACCTCGTTAACTTCTCCCGAACCAAGTTCGACAGGCTCGTATCTAGCTCTTGCATTAGTTTATTTTGATTGAAACGCTGTTCGGCATAGATCGCGCCATTCTTGCCCAGTTGCTCGCGCTCCAGTTTAGGCAAGGCCATCATTTCGAGGACAATGCCCGCCAAATCTGCCGGATCATCGCTGGCACAGGTAAATCCGGCATTGGCCTCCCGAACCACATTGGCCCCTTCACCATCCATTGCCGCCAGAATCGGCCGACCGCAGGCCATGTAGGACTGGACTTTGGCCGGCAATGTCGCAGCAAACGCCGGATCTTTCTTTAACGAAACCAGCATGCTATCCGCCAGCGAATACCAAAGCGGCATTTCTGCCCCCGGATGGCGTCCCAGCAAATGAACGCAGTGCGCCAACGCTCTGGCTCGCACCTCATTTTCAACCCACTGTCGCATACGTCCGTCCCCCAAGATCACCCAATGCAGGTCCGGCACATCCCGCAACATTTCCGCCGCGGCCAACAGAGTTGGGAATCCCTGCGCAGCACCGATATTGCCGGCAAACATGACCACAAAACCGGATGGTATTCGGTAGCGGATGGCTTGAAGTCGGCTCTCATCCAGTTCGACGGCATATCCTTCGGCAACCTGCGGCCAGTATTGCAGCTTTTCGGGGGCAACTCCCAACTCGGCCATTCGCGTCAGGAACCCCCGGGAAGAAACCAGCAATCGTGAAGGCTGGCGATAAATGAACCTGGAAAGGGTCGTCAAGCAACGCTGCAAAAAGCAAGGAAGCCTAACCCCGGTAGCAGCTACGCTGTCGGGCCAGAGATCCAGAGAATATAAAATCAACGGAATCCGTTTCACTTTTGCTAGCAATATCCCAGGTAAAGCCATGGTAATCGGGGAAAGCTGATAGACAAATACTATGTCAAACGGTTGATGAACGAGAAATAGCGAACGGATCGACGAATTAATCGCAAAAGAAACATAATTCAGCGCCAACGCAATCTTCCCGCCATCGCCTCGCAGAACAATCGGAACCCGGAATATTTCAGTTCCAGACTGATTTGTTTCATGCCAAGGGCCGAACAATCCATACCCCGAATATAGCCGCCCTTCCGGATAATTGGGCATACCGGTCAGCACCGTCACCTTGTGGCCCATTGCTTGCAGGCTCTCGCACAGGGTCGACACCCGAAAAGGTTCCGGCGCGAAATACTGGCAGACGACCAGAATC
>DCTI01000268.1 GCA_002329525.1 Negativicutes bacterium UBA1444 | reverse complement strand
TGTTGCGGGCGCCGATCTGCAGCACGTCCGCATACTCACAGACAACCGGCACGGAAATCGGATCGACCACTTCCGTCACGATCTTCAATCCGGTGGCTTCCCTGGCTTCGGCCAAAAACTTCAGTCCTTCCTCTTCCAGCCCCTGGAACGAGTAAGGCGATGTCCGCGGCTTGTAGGCGCCGCCGCGCAAAAAGTCGGCCCCAGCCGCCTTGACGATTTGAGCCGATTCCAGCAGCTGTTCCCGGCTTTCCACCGCGCACGGCCCCGCCATCACCACCAGACGGTCGCCGCCGATCAATGTGCCGCCCACATCGATCACCGTGTTTTCCGGCTTGAATTGGCGGCTGGCCAATTTGTATCCGGAAGTGATCGCTACGATTTTATCCACGCAAGGCATGGCCTCCAGCGGCACATCCTGCAGCAGCTTCTTGTCGCCGACCACGCCGATGATGGTAACGAATCGGCCTTCCGACAGATGTACCTTCAGTCCGCGCTCCGTGACTTTGGCAATGACCCGGTCGATGTCGGGCTGTTTCGCTCCCGCGTTCATTACAATAATCATGGTTTTCTCTCTCCTTCATGCTTCTTTTCTACTTTGCTTCCGGTTCCCGATCGAAGATCCCCTTCCCCGGACGACCGGCGACAACGCCAGTGATCAATTGGCGTCTCGCCATTTGCCGTCCCGCCATGTTTCTTTGCTGCCGGTTTCTCCTTGACCTGCCCTCAGCTTTTCTGCGTTGCTCCCCTTCACCATCCTGCCTTGCTGCGGTCTTCTCCGCCGTCTGTCCGCCGCGTCCGGCGGCCGGCGGAAAACAATAGAAAATCCCGCCCCTGAATCAGGGACGGGAATCAATCACCGTGGTACCACCCTGCTTGCTATGCAAGCCGCTCTCCTTCAAGTACGGGACGCAAATCCGATACTCTGAGCCCTTGATAACGGAGGCGGTCCGGCGCAGCCTACTCATCGCTTTTCGGCCTGCTGCTTGCAGGTGTATTTCGGCCGGTCCGTTCACCGGGTCGCACCATCCCCCGGCTCTCTGAAGAACTTCTCCTGCTTACTTCTCCCGCGCATCGCATTTGAGATGATGAAGTTATCCTAAATTTATCAGAACTCCAGTGGTTTGTCAACACTAATGCCGGGCGCACTCCGCAACTTCGCCCTTCATGATCGCCAGGCCATGTTCCAGCGCCGGTAGTATCACTTCCAGGCACTCCCTGACGCCCTTAGGGCTGCCGGGAAGATTAATGATCAGCGTCTTGCCGCGCATACCGGCCACCGCCCGCGACAACATCGCCCGGGAGGTGATCTCCATGGATTTGGCGCGCATGGCTTCGGCAATCCCCGGCACCTGCCGGTCCACTACCGCCAGCGTCGCTTCCGGGGTGACGTCCCGCGGCCCCAGCCCTGTGCCACCGGTCGTCAGCACCAGGTCCAGCCCCAGTTCGTCCGCCATGCGAATCATTTCCCGGCTGATCAGGTCGATATCGTCGGCCAACACCTTATAGCTCTTTATTTCGCCCAATTCCTGCAACATCGTGGCAATCAATCGGCCGCTGGCGTCCTCGCGTTCGCCACGCGACCCCTTGTCGCTGGCGGTAATGATCCCGATGCTAAACATGGGCAGCGACCTCGATCACATCACCATTGGACACCCGGCCGCCCTTTTCCACCGTGGCGAAAATGCCTTCCCGGGGCATCACGCAATCGCCAACCGCTTGCATGACCGCGCACCCCTGGTGGCACTCCTTGCCGATCTGGCTAACCTTCAGGACGACCTCACCCACCCGCAAAACGGTCCCCACTGGCAACGCCGGCAAGTCCAGTCCTGCCACCGTCAGGTTTTCGGCAAAATCTCCCGGTGCCAGTTCGCCGCACTTCTGCTTCATTTTTTCAATACTGGCCACCGACAGCAGACTGATCTGGCGGTGGGCGAACCCCGCGTGAGCATCACCTTCGATGCCCAGTCCTTCGATAAGCAACGCCGTCCCGACATCCACCTTGCGCTCGCCTTTATTTTTGCTCGTGCAGACCGCCACAATTTTTCCCTGCATGTCCTGCTTCCTCCCGTTCAAACACACCGCTTCGTCCGCCGGATTTCCTGATCAACCGGATGTTATCGACAACCATCCCCCGGTCGATCGCCTTGCACATGTCGTAAATCGTCAACGCGGCGCCGGCCACCGCCGACAGCGCTTCCATCTCCACACCCGTCCGGCCGGTTGTTTTGACGGTGGCGCGGATTTCCACGGCCACCGCGGCCCGGTCGACGTCAAAAGAAAGTTCAATCCCACTGAGCAACAATGGATGGCACATCGGGATCAGTTCCCAGGTCTTTTTGGCTGCCATGATGCCGGCCACCTGGGCCACAGCCAGTACATCGCCCTTGCCGATGGTTCCGGCCTCGATGCGCGACAAAGTTGCCGGCGCCATCAGAATCCGGCCGCCGGCTGTCGCAATCCGCTCCGATTCCACTTTGTCCGTGACGTCGACCATCCGGGCCCGACCGTCGGCGTTGAAATGGGTCAGTTCATCAGCCATCAACGCACACCATTTTCCGGGAACAGTTCCAGTCGGTCGCCATCCGCTAAATGGTCATCCAGTCTGCTTCCTTTGCCGTTTCGCAAAATACCCTTCACGTGCACCGGATCGACTTCCAGTTGCTGAAGCAACTCCTCCACGGTGAGAACATCCGGCACATCCACGGAAATGATCCCGCTGGGATCAGCCGGGGTATATCGCCGCAGCGAGGCAAAAAAACGAACTTCAACGACCATTACTGCAAATATCTCCTGTCATACGCCTAACGGCGTTTTTATCGTGATTGCTACTAAAAATTCGCTGTGCTGGCAGGAATTCCTGCCGGGCGGGCCAATTCTTTTCAGCCGCCGATCTGGGACATGCCCCGGTTGACGAATGCCGCGGTTTCTGAATCGGCCAGATGGTGCGACGACGGTTTGCTGCGAACCGCCAACCGATACAGTCCGACAATCTCTTCCTCGCTGGCCTGCGAACGCAGCGCCGCCCGCAAATCAATCTCAGCGTCCGATAACAGGCAAGGCCGCAACCGCCCGTCCGCCGTCAGACGCAACCGGTTGCAGCGATCACAGAAGCAGTTCGAGATCGGTTCGATGAATCCGTAGGCCCCCTGATCGGTTTCGCTCTGCAGATAGCGGGCGGGACCGCAACCGAAGGGGTTATGGCGGGGCGGCGCCAGTTTTCCCGCGGCCAGTCTGCTGAGATATTCCGTCACGGAAGTCATGGTCATGCCCGCCTCCACCCGGCAACGCCGGGATGGCATGTATTCGATGAACCTCACCGCAACCGGCTGTTCACGCACCAGCTTCTGAAAAAACGCCAAATCCGCCTCATCGACGGCCGCCGTCAAAACCACATTAATCTTGACCGGCGACAAACCCACCCGGATGGCCGTCTCGATTCCTGTCAGCACATCCCGGACATCGCCACCGCAGGTCAGCGTGCGGAAGCGTTCCGGATCAATGGTATCCAAACTAATGTTCACGCGGTTCAACCCCGCCGACTTCAACTCTTCGGCGTGGCGGGCCAGCAGGCTGCCATTGGTGGTCAGCGACAAATCCTCGATTAAATCCAGCGAACGGATTTTTCGGACCAAATCGACAAAACCAGGCCGAACCAACGGTTCGCCGCCGGTCAAACGTACTTTGGAAACGCCTTCGCGGCCAAGTACCGACAACAGGCGAAGAATTTCCTCGTCGGTAAGGATCGCCGACGGCTCCAGCCAATTCATTCCTTCCGGCGGCATGCAATAGGCGCAACGATAATTGCAGCGGTCCGTAACGGATAACCGCAGATAACGAATTTCGCGACGATAAGCATCCAGCACGGCATCCTGCTCCTTCAACGATTTCTGTCCCCAGAACCATAATAGCGCATATCCGCCCGAAAGGCAAAAAACTCCGGCCTTCCGCAAAAGGCCGGAGCAGAATCAGCTAATCCTTGACCACCAATACCGGAATCCGGGACAAGCTGACCAGGTTGCGTGTCACACTGCCCATCAGCAACTGTTCCAGAGCGCCGTGTCCCTTGGTTCCGGCCACGATGACATCATAATGATAATCGTTGGCATATTTGAGAATTTGTTCGGCGATATTGCCCTGCAGGATGTCGCATTTGACATCTACGCCCCGCTGCTTGCCGGTTTTGGCGACTTCATCCATCAACGCCTGGTCTTCTCGCCGGATTTCATCGAGCAGCGCCGCCAGTTCCCGGCCACCGGTCTCCGCGATCGCCGGATACAGCCGGCTACCCTCGAACACCTTGACCGCCGCAACCTGAGCCCCCGCCAGGAGGCTTAAATCAATGGCCCAATTCAACGCCTGTTTGCTCTGTTGAGATCCATCATACGCCACCAGTATTTTTTTCAGTTGTGACATTTCCAAGCCCTCCTTCCCCAAATTTAATAGAATTTTCCGTAATTAATTATAGCATGTTTCCGGCAATTTTGTGTAATTCCCAGAAAAGCACCACATCGGTTCCGCCGCGCAAAACCCGTTTCACTTCAAAAAGGGGATTGAAAGAAATCATCGAATTAGTACAGCAACACCATTTGAAGGAGGATTTTTGAAATGCCGGAACTGAAATTTTTGGGGCATGCCTGCTTTATGCTCAAAGAAGGGCCCAGCGCGCTGATCATCGATCCCTTTCTGACCGGCAACCCCCAGGCGGCCGCCACCGCCGATCAAATCGACTGCCAATACATCCTGGTTTCACACGCCCACGACGACCATATCGGCGATACCGTGAGCATTGCCAAACGCACCGGTGCAACCGTCATCTCGACCGCCGAAGTTGCCCGGTTCTGCGGTGAGAAAGGCGTCCAGGCCCATGGCATGCACCTGGGCGGCAAACACAAATTTGACTTTGGAGTTGTCCGAATTACACCCGCCTTTCACGGATCCGGACTGCCGGGCGGACATGCCTGCGGCTTTATCATCCAGTTTCATGGCAAAACCGTCTACCACACCGGCGATACCGCCCTGTTCAGCGACATGACGCTCCTGGGCCGTCTGGAGTCCATCGATGTCGCCCTGGTGCCGATCGGCGACAACTATACCATGGGCCCGTCAGACGCAGCGGAAGCCGTTCACATGCTCCAACCCAAACTGGTCGTGCCCATGCACTATAATACCTGGCCGGTCATCGCCCAGTCGCCGGAAGTCTTTAAACAGGATGTCGAGAATCGGTTCAAAGTCCCGGTCCACATCATGAAACCCGGCGACACCTTAGCCCTGTAGCGTCATTCTCCCAGACAGACCGTCTGAAACGGACAGAGGGGGCAGTGGGAAAGCCGGCAGGCATAATCGGCTTCTTCCGTATGGTTGCGGAGGAAGCCGGCTATGCCGCGCAATTCGTTTTCCGCTGTCGTCAGCTCCGCTACGGCCACATCGATGGTCGCCGCCTGTCCAAGACGGACAAAATATAGCCGGGCATCCCGAACCGGCAGTCCGAACACCGCCTGCGCCGCCAGCGCGTATCCTGCAAGCTGGAGACGATAATGGGCGGTTTTTTGCTGCAGGCTGGCAAGTGTCAATTGATCGGTTTTGTAATCGACGATTCCCAGCGTCCCGTCCGGGTAAAACAGAACCCGGTCCGCCTGCCCGGACAGCCACACCGCCGGCAGCGGCGCCGCGGCGGCCAGCAACCGGTACTGGAATGACCACTCACGGAGATCCGAGTCCGCCGCCAAACTCTCGGCGTGCAGGGAGCTCCCGGCGTAACGGCCGGCCCATTGCCGCATCAGCTCAGCCGCCTCCTGCCAGAGATGCGGCGGCAACGAATCCCGCAGAGCCTGCTGCAAGGCCACCGACCAGTCCTGACAACCCGGCAGAATCTCCATGAAGCGGTGAAAAGCGGTTCCCAGGTCGCGCGGCGCGATCGCCGCCGGTGCCGACGCTTCCCCGGCTTCCCGGGTCTGATCGGCCGCCGCCATTTCCGGTGGAACCGGCAATCGGTAAACATGGGCGTAAAAATAACGACGGGGACATTCGGCGAACTCGCCCAGTGCCGAAGGCGACAGCAACAGGGGCCGGGTTTCCCGTGCCGGCACCGGCGCCAGATTGCGCTGCAACAAAGGCGGCAGGGCCGTCGCCGGTTCCTCCGGCAGGTTTGTACCGGGCCGGACCGCCGCCGCCGGAGCACCGGCCGGCTCTTCGTCCAGACAGACATGCAGGCATGTCTCGCCCAGACAGGTTTCGGCCGGCCACTCCCGCGGCGATCCCGTCAGGCCGAACAGATGCCGGGCCCAGTCGAGCCAGCCGGAAGCATTGCGCAGATCTTTCGCGGTTTGGGTCGTCCTGGCGACGGCTGACAGGATGATCCGCCGTTCTGCCCGGGTCAGGGCGACATACAGCACCCGCTTCAATTCCGCCCGTTCCAGGGCGGCGTCGGCGCGGGCGATCCGCCGGAACCGGGCCGACTCCCGCAGGGTTCCCTGTCGATCCGGCAGCTTCAGCCCCATCCCCAATCCACGCACAAAAACCGCCAGCTGCGACCGCGAGATAAATTTCCGTTGCAGATCCGGCACGATCACCACTGGAAACTCCAGTCCCTTGGACTTGTGGATGGTCATGATGCGCACCACGTCCTCGCCCGCNNCTTGGACTTGTGGATGGTCATGATCCGGACCGTGTTGCCCGCTTCGCTGTCGATCTCCGCCTCACCCTCATCATCGGCCCGCAGCGCCACGTAGGACAAGAAATCGGCGATGCCGCCCGGCTCGTCCCGCATGAATGCTTCCGCCATCTCCAGCAGTTTCTGCAGATTGGCGTAGCGCCGCGTTCCCATGAATTGGGTCAACTGCAGAACGTCAAAACCGGTGGCCGCAAACGCTTCGCGTAGCAATTGCGCCGGCGTCAGGAAGCCCCGCCGGGCCAGCCATTGTTTCAGCAGCGGGTGGGCATGCAGCGCGGCGATCCGGTCCGCTGCCGACAATCCGGGCACCGTTGCCGCCATGCCCAGGCCCGCCCATAGTCCATCGTCGGCGCCGGCCCGCCGCAACCGCAGCAAGCCTTCATCGGACACCAGGAAGAACGGCGAGCGCAGAACGCCGAACAGCGCCGCTTCATTCCGGGGATTATCCAGAAACTGCAACAGAACCAGGACGTCGGCGATTTCCTGGCGACCGGCGAAACCTCGGCCGCCGGCCACATAGTAAGGGACACCTGCCCTGGCGAACGCCTGTTCATAGGCCGAAACATCGGTGAAGG
>DCTI01000178.1:10660-10848 GCA_002329525.1 Negativicutes bacterium UBA1444 | reverse complement strand
TAACCGGGGACACGCCGCGCCCGCATCGGGCCGGAGAGAGGGGACCGGTCCCGACTGTCAATTCGATCCGCCAGTTATCGGCCACGACGGCGGCCGTTGCCCCGGCGGGGCGCTCGCCGCTCCCGTCGCGGGAGTTCGTCGGCTGCCAGTGCGGCCGGCAATTCGCGCCCGGGCTTCGCGCCGCCCGC
>DCTI01000178.1:0-10632 GCA_002329525.1 Negativicutes bacterium UBA1444 | reverse complement strand
TCGATAATATTTATAGCCGAAGAAGGATATCTGTGGATAAGATAGAAAAAGTTTCTATATAGTCGCAGGAACCGAATAGTATGGCAGGCAAAAGGCAACTCAATCATGTTCAAAAATTTGTTTAACGGGAGGAGATGCAAATTGGGATTCTGGGATACAATATCTGGCAATACTATTAAGACAAAAACCTATCGGAGCGGTATGCGCTATACGGGCAAAATGACGAACGACATACCAAATGGTTACGGAATTATGAATTATCCAAGCGGAAGTAGTTATGAAGGCGACTGGGTCAATGGAGAAAAGAGTGGGACTGGGACCTTCACTTTTGAAGGCGGAGCAAGCTATCAAGGTGAATGGAAGGAAGACAGTCGTCATGGTCATGGAGTAATGATATTTACTACCGGTGATAAGTATGAGGGAAATTGGGTCAATGACACTATGCAAGGAAAAGGTGTAATGACTTATACTTCAGGTATATATTTTGAGGGCGAATATTTGAATGACATGCGAAACGGCTATGGAACCGAGTATGCGCAAGACGGTTCCATTCTCCAACAAGGGCATTGGAGGGATGGTGAATTAATTGAAAAAGCATGCCCAGATATGAACAAGCAACAACAAACGTTAAATAACGAGTTGGGTGAATCATTGTTAAAGGAAGTCGTTTATGAACATCTTGTTGTTGTACGAGCTTTGTTAGATGCGGGAGCAGATGTAAATTACGCGAATAATGATGGAGCTACGGCGCTGATGCTGGCTACTCAAAATGAGAAGACAGATATATTTCGCGAGCTGATAAGAAGAGGAGCGGAGATTAATAAGCAATCTATCGACGGGTATACGGCACTAATGCTGGCAGCTATGCAAGGAAAAATGGAATTTGTTGAAGAACTGCTGCAAAACGGAGCGGATCTCAATATCCAAGATGAAGAAGGTAATTTAGCGCAGGATTTCGCCGCAGGTGCAGGACACCGGCTCGTCTTTGCTAAATTATTGTTAGCGGCGGTACCCACTGCGCAAAACGCCAAATAAAACTAAATTGAGGTAATTGTTTTTTCGGTCAGTATCAGCTTGCCAACAGTCACCAGTCGGGAGGGAAAAAAATGACTTGTCATGAGATAGTCCTGTTAATTGCCAGAAAGGTTGTTGCCGAAAAGAAAGACAATCATTTTACTGTCTCCGAAATTAAAACACAATTACAAAATCAAGGATTTTCATTAAATCATAAAACAATTGAAACGCATGTACGCTCAAGATGTTGTGTTAATGCCCCAGCTCACCACGAAACGACGTATAATTATTTTGAACGAGTTGGTCGAGGCGTATACAAAATCTGCGATGATTATATTTAAATAATAATATTCCGTCAGGACAGCCTTCCCCGTTACTGACCTATCGGCCCGGACACCCGGGCCGTTTTTATTTTTTGGCGGACAGTCCGGCCGCCAGCGCCCGGATCAGGTCGGCGGCCCCGGACAGGGCCAGCACCGCTTCATTCTCTTGCTCCGCCTGGTGGCGGACTCGCAGCGCGTCGTAAATCTTGAAAAAATGCGCCCGGTCGGCTTCCGGATTCTCGCCCAGACAGAGCTGCCGCCAGCCGATCGCCCGCGCGGCCCGGCGGACCAAATCGCAGCTGTACTGCGGTGCCCGGTAGGGACCGACGTACTGGATCAGCCGGCTGACTTCCTCCCACGCCTCAGCCGCGGTCGGCAGCTTTTCGCTGCGGGCGTCCAGTTCCCGGCTCGCCGCCACGATCTGGGCCACGCTCGGAAAATACGGCGACTCCCGGCAGACCTTGATGATCGCCGCCTTGACGAGAGTGGCGTCCAAATCCGCCAGCATGACGGTCCACGCCGCCACAATCGGCCGGGGATCGCGGGACTGCATCGCCGGATACGAGCTGGAGGCCAGCGCCACCAGCGCCAAAATCTCCTGCCGGCTCATGTCGCATCACTCCTTGCCATATCATGCAGGGTTTCGAAAAATTTGTCCCGGCCCGCCGCTGCGCCCGGGCTGGCCCGTTCCTCCCGATAGCGCCGAATCACCCAGGCGGTGATGACTTTGTAGTCGTCCCGGTACTCCCGGCATTTCTTCGGCTGGTTCGTCTTGTAGGCGTCGAGCAGGGCGATGATCCGCGCCGCGCCGTCCTCGCCGTAATCCGCCGCCAGATGCGACCGTTCCGCCGGTGTCAGATACACCGTGTCCGCCTGCTGTGCCACGCCGTCCCGCCGACTGGACGGGCAGGGAACTGCCCGGCTTCGCCCGCGCGCGTCGTCTCCCTTGCTATCCTCTGCTGTGCTCTGCTCTGCTTTGCTTTCCTTTCCTTTGTCGATTTCCGGGGCCGGAAACTCTCCGCAAGCGGGGTTTTCGTCCCGTAAACTCGCGGAAACGTCGCCAGCGTCGGGTTTCCGCTCCGGAAACTCCGGTTTGCTTGGAGGCGTGCTCTTGCGCTTATCGAACACCGGCGTGAGGTTGCCGGCGAAATTGTCGCTCCAAATCACTTTTTGCCGCCAGAGTGCAGCGTCGATGGCGTCGATCTCCGCCAGCTTGTCGAGGATGGCGGTGGCGGTGGCCTCCGTCACCCGGGTTTTCGACAAAAGATACTCCCAGTCCGAGGGCCGGTTGCAGTCGTAGAAGAAACCTTCCGAGCTGCCGAGCAGCTCCAGGGTCTTGAACCAGAACGCGTAGCCGTCGTTGCCCCAGCGCGCCTCCAGGATCGAAATGGTCTTGCCGGTCTGGGTGACGTGCGGGAAATAGTCCACTTTGGTCTTGCCGGGTCTTGCCATGATGTGCCTCCGCTACTATTTATAAACCTTGTCGACCCACTTTTCGAACCGCTCGCGGTGAATCCGCCACTGGCGGCCGAATTTCCGGGCCGGCAGAATCCCTTGACGAGCCATGCTGCGGACCGTGTTCGGATGTACCCCCAGCACGCTGGCCGCCTTGTTGACGCTGATCAACAGTTCGCTGTTCATGCCCGCTCATCTCCGATCAGAAAGACTTGGCCGATCGTCTTGTTGAGAGCACGGGAAATCTTGTTCATGGTGGCGATCCCCGGATTGCAGCGTTTTCCCTTCGCCAGCATGTTCACGTATTGCGCGCTGGTTCCGGCCTGCTCGGCAATGTTTTGATACGTCAGCCCCTGCCGGACGCGCCAATAGTCGATCCGATTTTTCATTCCTCCACCTCCAATTTATAACAACTGGTTTATATTATATTCCAGTTCAGGAATAAAAAAACTTATGAAATCTCTAAGTTATTGGCGTAATTTTGGAGATTTTTGCTTAATTTTTCTTATGCTCCTATTGTTATACATTTTCGGCAAATTCCTTGTAATTATATAAACCAATAGTTTATAATATGAACGTACGATTACGTTATAAAGGAGAAGGTGACTATGTTCGGTGAAGACTTGAAACAGCTCATGAAAGCAAAAAAAATCACTTCCCGGGAACTGGCCGCGCAGATCGGCGTGACGGAAACCTATATCAGCTATTTGATAACCGGCAAAAAGGCGCCCAGCTTCCGCACGATGAACCGAATCGCCGATTATCTCGAAATTTCCGTTACGGAACTGTTTCCAGAAAAAAAAGAACCCCCGGCCGATAATGACCTGGCGGTTCTTGCCAAAAAATATGAATCTGTAATTCGGGCCTTGGACTCGATGCGTCCGGAGTTGGTCGCGGAACTTTCGGAGCGAATCGAGGCTGCAGCCGGCCTGTTCCCCCGGATGGATGCAACCGAGAAACAGAGCCAGGACGGTGCATCCTATTTGCGCAAGAAAAAACCTGGCTAAAGTGGCTCTTTCATGTGGAGGATGGCGACGCGGATTCAACGGGGAGCATCCGCCTGTGAAAGAGCGAGGAGGTACTCATGGCAAAAAAACCAAAACCGCGAGCCGATGGCCGTTATCAGATCAAGCGGATTGTTGACGGCAAGGCAAAATTCTTCTACGGCGCCACGTACGACGAGGCGGAAGCCAGCGCCCGGGCCGCCGGGCAACACTCCATCACCAAAAACGACACGCTGGCGACCTGGCTCAAGTACTGGCTGGGAAATGTGGTCAAAGCAAACGTCACCGCGGGAACCCTGTCCAATTATACGACCCTGATCGACAAACACATCACCAATGAAGACCTTGGCCGATCCCGTCTCCGGGACATCACCACCCAGAAGGTTCGCCAGTTTCTGGCGGCCAAGCTGGAAACCCGCTCGCCCCGGACCGTGCTGATGCTGCACCACTTCCTGAAATCCAGTTTGCAGCAGGCGGTCTACGATGCGGTCCTGTTCCGGAACCCGGCCGAACCGGTCAAGCGTCCCAAAACCCCGGCCAAAACGGATAAGTATTTGGCGACGGAAGTCGTCCGGAAACTGATCGACGCCGCCAAGGAACCCCGCAAAACGCTGCTGCTGGTGGCCTGGACTTCCGGGCTGCGGCGCGAAGAAATCCTGGGGCTGTGCTGGTCGGACTTCAAGGCAGGCTCGCTCATTGTCCGGCGATCGGTGAAAAAGGGCAGGGAGTTGTCCACGGAATTAAAAACACCGTCCGCGTATCGGACGGTGCCCCTGCCGCAGGAAACGATCAAGGCCCTCAACAAGCTGGCGGGAGACCGGCCGAAAGTAGTCAATTTGACTACTCCGGATCTGATCTTCCCGGGCGCCGACGGCAAGCCGGTCGAACCCATCATTCTGACCCGATATTTTGCCCGCCTCTGCGAGCGAAACAAAATCAAAGCAACCTTCCACGATCTGCGCCACACCTACGCGACCAACCTTGCGATCGCCGGTGTCCATCCCGCCAGGGCCCAATATCTTCTGGGGCATGCAAAGGCGCAGATGACGCTCGACGGCTACACCCACATTCGGGGCGGCGACATGGCGGATATCGCTCAAATCGTCGAAACAACGATGGTAGTCAAGCCGGTAGTCAAATGATCACTTGAACGGCGACTTCCACAAAAAAAGAAAAACGCTGCAATGCGTGCAGCGTCTTGCTTTTGAGTTGGTGGAGGTAGTCGGGATCGAACCGGCGACCTCTTGAATGCCATTGTCTCATTCGACTTGTTGTTAATTGTTCCCAGCTTGCAAAGCCTTGTAAATACTGAATCCTTTTATAATTTACTTTGTTAACGTTGTAAAGAATTTGCCTCATTTTGGGGCAAGGTATCCCCAAAACTATCCCCAATATTTCGCGCTTTATCAGTCTTTTTTTCCAGAATTATCCCCAAAAAACCAACGGCCTATTCAACATCAATGTTGAAAAGAACGTCAGCGAAATTATTTCGCTCGCGTCATTCGCCACCGATCCAACCGCCATCAACAGAAACCAGACAAAACCGCATCAAACCGCCATTTTTAAGTAATGCCGGCAAAAAAAACGACGCGCCAGAATGCCCTACAAGGCCCCTGATTTTCGTTCCGAAGGGTAACATACCGGCCACAAAACAGAAGGAAAGCGGCCTCCCGCGAAGGAAAGCCGCTATTTTTTATGTTTCAACTTATGAAAACCTGAAAAACGAATTTTTCTTGAAGCAGAGAGTGCAGGCGGTACGGGCCAATATAGCTTGAAGGATTTTGGCCGCGCTACCCCTTCTTAATCTTCAATATCATTGAGAAACGCATCAAAGCCATCATCTTCTGGTGGATCACTTGCAGGCAAAAGCGACAAAAGCTGCTTCATGCCGGATTGATAAATTTTCGACAGGTTGGCAAACATTCGCGCTTCACATCGTTCACGCGGATAAGGCGGGTTTTTGTCTGACTGGCTGAAAAGCTCGGTAATACCGTTGTCGTTCAAATCCTTTTTGAGTACATCCAGCAAAATCCGAAGATGGGCGCAGCGCTCGATCAATCCCTCTGCCGTCGCCGTTTTCAGCTTCGGCGCATCCTTGAGAAGTTCCTGCAGCCTCAAGATTTCGCGCTTTATGGCCGCATTATCGCAGAGTATGATTTTTTTATCCATGTTTGATCTCCTTTGCAGTTATTTCTGATATGGTATTCCGCATCAATGCGGAATGGGTTTCCCGATCTGCTCGCCCAATTTTTGGGACAGTCGGAATGAGGGTACCGGCCTTGTAAAATGGGGCGCATAATCACTGAAGGCATCACACCGGTTCGGGACGTTTAGCCCTATTTCCGGCCATCCGGGGGGATATGCGCTCGACATCAACGTCGAACCCATCAACCGCCGCGACTTCTCAAAAAAATCTCCATTGGATCATCTGAATCATCCTGCTGCTGAACCCCAATCCGGGTTCTGTCGCTGGGATTCAACCCGAACAACGCCGACAGTCGGGCAAACAATGCGACGTTTTCGCGCCATGTTAGCAGAGAAGGGTTCCTTTTTCCGTTCGGCAGGTTCATGCCTGTTTCGTCCAAATCACGACGCGCCTGCTGTGCTAGCGCCCACGATTGACACAGTAACGTCAGCGAATCAGTGTCAGCGACAGTAAGCACTCCCAGCCCTTCCAACTTCGGCGCAAGTTCGCGCCATTTTGCGGCAGCTTCATCATCCAAAATATCCGGCGCTGGCCCAATCAATGGCGCAGGTTTCGGTTCGTGTTTTCGTCCTCTCGGTTCGATCCCTCGGGCAACTTTTAAGTTTGTCGGTTCTGGCTTTCTGCCTCTCATGTTTTCACTCCTTCCTAAAATATCGAATTATGGCCATCACTCGCGCATGGCGACGGCAGCGGTTCGGGGGGAGAAAAACTGCAGACATTTAACCCCCCCTGCCTTCCTCCGCGCTACATCGCTACATATTCCACTCGATCACATCGGCCAGTTCGCGTAGCAGTTTAACCGTATCCTCCGCGCATTCAATCTGCGCTTCGTCGTTAATATCTGGCAACACATCAAAAGTATTTTTCAATGTTTCCACCCGATCCCAAGCAAAATCCAACCAATCCAGCTTCATTTCCTCACCCCCTTTTCGCGGAGTACTGCGAACGCAAGCGCCAACCACAACCCTGCAAGAATCCAATAACCGCGGCATCTCCATAAAGTTCATTCATGATCCGCACCGCCTTTTCCTGATCTCATCAGTTCTTTTTGGTATCTCGCTTCAGCCTTGCCGCGCTTGAGCGCCGCCGTCATTATGGCCGGTTCACGGCACAAACATTTCAGCAGTTCGGCCTCCGTGAGCATCAGTAACATTTTTGTCATTCGAATCTGCAACATAACTTTGCACCTCTCTCATATACTGAATATGTGTCGATGTGTCGCAAAAGCTGGAAAGCCTTATAAATCAAGCCTTCCAGCCCGACACATCTTTTTTATTATGTGTCGTTTTGGACACATCTTGAACTATTATGTGTGCGCGTGGACACATCCTCGAAAGCTATGTGTCGCCCGATAAACGCCTAAAGTACGCCATTCTTACCACCTCCCGACACATGGACACATCTTTCGAACAGGAGAGCGCCTCAAAGTTGAAATGAACTTCGTTTAAGGCAAAGAACCCGACGACGTTCTCCGCTGATTGTTTTAAGAATTGTGTTATTGACGCGCGATCCGTCAGCGAATGTTTCTATCAGTCCCTCTGCGGCAAGATGCGCCCACAGTCGACGCTCGCCAACAGGGAACCTGCCACCTTGCGCCTGGACGAACCGGCATACTTGCCGATAGGTTTCTCCGGGAATCAAGAAGTAACTTTCGGAATCCTCCCAGCCGATAAAAGCACCGTCACGACTGGCGCTGTCCATTTCGCTTGTATGCCGAACCCAAACAACACGCGCCGTCAACATATCCCGCAAAGCATCCAAGAATTTATTGGCAGGCCGATCTTCTGCAACAACGCGCGACTGATCTGCCGCCAGTTTATTAAGTATCGTCCAGCACTCGCCGGAAAGTTGTTCACCTTCTTCGCTGGAAACGACGCCGCTGTCGACGGCGTAGCGAATGAATCCAGCAAAGCCAATATGCAACCACGCGACAGTTTCCGGGATGCGTCCATGCCCATCAGCACAAGCCGACGCTCGCAGTTGTTGGAACTCTTGACGGAACCCAGCCGCCAGCGAATCAAGCTGCGGCGCGAGCCAATGAGTATAACCTGCCATCGCCGCCGCCAGTTCATCAGTTTTGGATTGTAGAATCGTGAGCATTTCCTGCTTTACANNGAATCAAGTTGTGGCGAAAGCCATTCAGTATAACCTGCCATCGCCGCTGCCAAGTCGTCCGTTTTGGATTGCAAGATCGTCAGCAGTTCCTGTTTCACATCGCCTTTTTTCAGTTCAAGGGCAAAGTATCGAGCCGATCCCGACTGCCCGACATCGGGCAATGATTCACCAGTAACAAGCGCCAGCCCTCGCGGAATGTAAGCCGGTTTCGCTGTCAAATCAGAATTCAGCCGGGAACGTCCCTGCCTGTCGCCGTAACTCCGAAGGATGCGCTGCGCCGTCTGCTGCATCGCTCGCGCTTCGGCATCGCTTGAGCATGGATGATAGTCGTCGATCACGAATACAACATCCTTCGCGGCGAACGCTCGCTTTTCGAGTGAATTTGCCGTGTCCCGAAAGTTCCCCGGCAGACTGTNNCGAACCGGCCAAAGAATGAGAGGAACAGCGCCGAAGTCGTCGACTTCATCGTGCCAGTAGAACCGGCCAGCCACAAAACAAAAGCAGGCTCGATGCCTGCCATTCGCAAGGGTTCGCACAATGGCCCCAAAAACATCAGCGCCATCAAAGGAAATGTGATTTCGTGCGGCGCGACATACAGCAACTGAACCGCCGTTTCCATCATTGCCGGATTCGCTGGCTGCAAGATGTATCGCGACAGATTTTCCTCTGTGACATCGACTTCGATCTCGCCGGACATTCCGGCATGAAGGAAGAACCATGTGCGGCCAATTTTGCGCCATCCGAGATGCGAATAAATCATGCGCGCCGGGATATTTTGGGCCGTGATTTGCAGCGCGTGTCGCAAAAAATCCCGGTTTCCTTGTCCGGGTTCGATATTGACGGAAAGGCCATAGCACTTAACCGGCCAGTTCATCGACGCGAACTGATCGGCAGGAACCTGCGCCTCCGGCAGCGTCCTGCCATCATGAAGCACCCCGGCGACGGTGAACCGCTTCAACTGTGTTAAACCATCGTCGAATGTAACTTCCGATACAACCCGGAGGAAACAATTTGCGATTTGCTTTTCGACTTCGGCAAAATCCTGGCCGACTTTTTGCATCACCCTGCGACTGAGACAGTTGTTTTTAACGACGTACCCAGCCGCCGCCAGCGCCTTTGTCAGAGCATCGCGGCCATCAACTAACCTTAACTTTTCGCCCGACATCAAACCACCTCCCGTAGAGCGCCAAGCCGTTTTGCTGTTGCTCGGCATTGCCGATCAATTCACTTTCAATTATTTCGAGCCGCCCAACATCCNNCCTCCCGTAGAACGCCAGGCCATTTTCTCGCTGCTCGGCGTTGCCAATCAACTCGCTGGATATAATCTCTAACTTGCCCAAATCGAGAACCATTCGAGCCGAGACATCATCGCCGCGCCGTTTTAACTCGGCCAGCAGCGCCAGGCGCGTTGTAAAGCACCAAGTGAAAACAGCCTCGATCTGCTCGCCCAGCAAAATTTCCGGCGGTTTTTGCCGTTTAATCGGCGTCCAGTTCCTGCCGGTTCCAAAGTCGGTTTCAATCATTGCCACGGCCTCACGGAATGACAGGTTGTTAAGTTTCATTACAAAGTCTGCCGAACTGCCGCCACCACAACCAGCCCGACAAATCCAAACACCCTTGTCTGGATTCACGGCCAGCGACGGCAGGTGATCGGCATGGAACGGACAAACACCCCAAAGTTCGCGGCCTCGCAGTTTCAACTGAACCCCGGAATAACGAGCGATCACATCCGGGAGAGGAACGCTGCGCCAGCTCATGGCGCAATGCGTCGAACGATGCCAAACTCGCCGGGATCGTCAACCGCCGCGCCTGCGGTTTCTTTGGCCTTAAGCCACTCCAAAACAGCTTCACGCCGGTACAAGAACCGACGCCCAAGTTGGATCACCGGCAACCCCTCGGAAAGCCGCCAGCGCCGCACAGTCCACGCCGACAAGCCCAGCGAATCGGCCAACTCTGCTTCAGTAAAAAGCGTTTTTTCATTCATGCCGATCACCCGCCTGTGCGTCGATGATTTCGAACCCAAGTCGGCGCAACACGTTGAAGGCGTACCCTGTCGCAAAACTCGCCACCGGCAACCCGACTGCGACGGCAAAAACCTGCTTGATCGGATAATTCCTGCCATTGATTGAAATAAAATAGCGCCGCACCGTTTCCGGTTCGACGCCTTGCATCAGGGTTTCGATTTCGGGCCGCGCCAACTCATAGCGTGTACCGTTGATTTTTATAATCATTTTTCGTCATCTCCTTAATTTTTTTTGATATTCCGGCGAAAGTACTGTCTTTGCACAGCATTATTTTTTCATCGGCCCGTAATTCTCGTTTTTTCTGGCGTTGCCGTTGCAATCGCTGGTTCATTCCTTGCGCCTCCTTGCCGTTGTTCCGCGCGCCTTCGCATCCAGTCGGATAAAACCCACCGTACTGCGATCCCGCCTCGGGAATTGATTTCTTTATCTTTATTTATTATAATAACAAACAGGAGTGATGCACTTCAATATGTTTTGGAACGTAACGAAGG
>DCTI01000197.1 GCA_002329525.1 Negativicutes bacterium UBA1444 | reverse complement strand
CCACTTGTAGTTGAAGCCCAGGCCACCGGTGTCGGCGGGACGGGTCACCCCGGTCCAGGTCGTCGATTCCTCGGCGATCATCAACGCCGCCGGAAACTCGGCGAAGATTGCCGAGTTCAACTGCCGCAGGAAATCGACCGCCGCAAGATTTTCCCGGCCGCCATGGCGGTTCGGCCGCCATTGGCCCGGCCCCCGGGCAAAGTCGAGATAAAGCAGGTTCGCCACGGCATCGACCCGCAACCCGTCCAGATGATAGACATCGAACCAGAACCGGGCGTTGGAAATCAGAAAACTGCGGACCTCCGGACTATCCAGGTCGAAATTAAGCGTGCCCCACTCCACATTTTCCGCCTGCAGTTCGTCCGCGGGCTCGAACAGGGCTTCCCCGTCGAAGCGAGCCAACCCATAGTCGTCTTTGCAGAAATGTCCCGGCACCCAGTCCAGAATCACCCCGATGCCGCGCTCGTGGGCCCGGTTCACGAAAAACTGAAAGTCTTCCGGGCTGCCGTAGCGGCTGGTGACCGCGTAATAACCGGTCTGTTGGTAGCCCCAGGACCCATCGAGCGGATGTTCCGCCACCGGCAACAGTTCCAGATGCGTATAACCCATCTCCACCGCATAGTCGACCAGTTCATAAGCCAAATCCCGGTAGGTCAGAAAAGTTCCGTCTGCTTTTCGCCGCCAGGAGCCCAAATGCACTTCGTATATATTCAACGCCCGTCCGTAAATCGGTTGGGCCAGCTGCCGCTCCCGCCAAGGTCTATCCGTCCAGGCGAACCTCCCCAGTTCAACAATCCGGGAAGCGGTGTTGGGCCGAAGTTCCGCCGCAAACGCAAAGGGATCGGCTTTGACCCGGATCTCTCCGGAAGGGTGTTGAATCGCGTATTTATAGAGGGAACCAGCCGTCACGCCCGGCGCAAACAGCGTCCAGACTCCGGAGTTGCCGACCCGTTCCATCCGGTAGCCATTTCCGCACCAATCGTTGAAATCTCCTTCCACCCATATGTTTTCGGCGTGGGGGGCCCAAACGGCAAACCGCGTTCCCGCCTGTCCGTCCAGCTCTGTCAGCTGCGCGCCGAACATGGTAAAAGCGCGGGTTTGGGTTCCCTGATGAAATAAATACAGGTTGGACTCATTGATCGGCTCCGCGTGCAAATTGACTCCTCCCCCATTTTACAGAAAAAGTCCGACCGAAGCCGGACCTATTTTGCCGCAATAACAGCCACAGGCGTGGCGCCCATGTCTTGGTAAAAAGCGTTCGAATTGCTGGCAATCCCGACAAAATAGTCGGTACCGGGCTTGAGAGACGGCACCGTCCACTCGTAGGAGCCCTTGCCGTCCACGCCAATCGGCGCCGACGCAGCGAGGGGAATCACATCGCCCGCCTGTTTTTGAATCAGGGCCAGTTTGACAGTCTGACCGGGGCTTCCTGTAAACGTCCAGCGGATTAAAACCTTCGAGCCGACCGTCCAGCGTTCGCCCCCTTTGGGCGGATCCGTCAGCGCGATCTGCGTTGTCGGCGTTTTCCCCGCGACCAGCTTGAATTCGCCGGACATGTCGCTGATGCCGTTTTCCGCCGTCACCGACACGGTATAGTGTCCGCCTGGCGGCAGTTCCGGCGGCGTATTCCATTTGTAGCTGCCGGAGCGGTCGGTTCCCAACGGGGCCGCTTCCGCCAGCGTCAGTCGCGCCAGCACCCAACCCTGCCGTTGCAGGCGGATCGTCGCGGATCGGCCCAGTTCGCCGCGCAACGACCATTTCACGGTGTTGACAGTTCCCAGCGTCCATTCCGTGGACTCTCCTGGATCCGTCACCCGCAGAGACATCTCCTTCGGCGCCGCGACGGCAAAAGACGTCCACAGCAGTGATGCCAGCATTCCGCAGAGAATCAAACGTTTCAGCATCTTCGCCCCCCCCTCTCTCCCAGGATCAGCGCCCCGCCCGCTCTCTGATGCGCTCAATGATCAGCTGCGCCATCGCATTCATGCCGGACAGCCCGTTCGCCGCCGCATCCTGCGACGTCACGATAACGACCGGTTCCCGCTCGTCGTCGTAATAAATCCCGGTGGCATTTTCCATGTCGTTGATGTACAGCTTATCGCTCGAATAATCCGGCAGCATCGTCAGACGATAGATCCGGCCGGCGGTCAGATAGGCCCTCATCCGGGGGCTGTACCCGGCATACTTGACGTAAAACGCCGGCAAACTCCACTTGCCGTCAACCACCTGTGAAAATTTTTCCGCTTCGTTGACGACCGGTTTCACCTTGAAGTCGTTCATGATCTGATCCTTCACAGCCTTGACCCGGCTGGCCGTATCGGGATGTGAGGAAAACAAACCATAATCGGACTTGCCGCTCATCGCTTCCAGCTTTTCCATGCCGATCAGCATGCTGTAGGGATTGTAGCCCGCCCGCATCGTGTGAACCACGCCGAGTTGGTCGGCTTCCCGCTCCGCCTCCCGGCTGTAGCCGGACATCAGGGCGTTGGCAATCAGGTCGCCCAAGATCGCGCTGTTGCTGTTGCCGAACAAAATCGCAAACAGAACACCGACAGCCAGGCTGCGCTCGATCTGAACCACGGTGTGTTTCTTGACGATATGGCCCACTTCGTGGCCGATGATTCCGGCTAGCTCGTTATCCGATGGCATATAGTCGATCAAGCCCTTGAACAGGTAGATGTATCCGCCGGGAACCGCCAGTGCATTCACTTCCTTGGAGTTCAACACCTTGAAAGTATAGGGCAGATCCTTGCGGTCGGATACGGCGACAATGCTCGCGCCAAGCCGGGCGACCCGCGCCTGCAGCTCCGGATCATTGACCAGTCCATATTTTTTCTCCAAATCGGCGGCAACACCCTTGCCGATTTCGATTTCCTGTTTGGTCCCGATCAGCAGCGCCTCCGCTGCCGGTGGGGCAACGATATTGGAAAAGAACAAAACTCCCAGCAGCAGGAACAACACCCTGATGGGCTGCTTCCAATTCAGCAAGACTCACACCTCCATTTCACACTACCATCTTATCATCTTTACGAGGAGTTTGAAAACTTTTGTCGAAGCAAAAGCGATGAACAGTCAACAGCGAGGGAGGGATTCTGATGGAAGAAATCGATCGCACACAGATCACCGATGATGTGTTTCTGGAAATCGCCCGTTCGGCGATGCAAAACGTCAACGAAGTGGCCCGGCAGGAGAAAAAAAGCGCACTGGCGGGACTGACCCAATTGTTTTCCGAGCGGATCGCCCCGCAGATCGTCGTGAAACGGCTGGAAGCCGAAGACCTCACTCTCACCGTGGCCTTTGAAATCAAACTGACGCTGATCTATGGCGTGCGCATCCCCGACGTGGTCGAAAAAGTGCGCTGCGCCATCAAACGCGAAGTTGAAGAGCTGACTGGCTACAAAGTCGACCGCATCGACATTTTGGTCGAAAAGTTGGTCCGCGCCGATCTGCCGCCGGAGCCGCCTACCCCGGAAAGATAGACCGCAATTTCCTTACCCATAATTTCTCCGTCGCCGCCGGATCTCCCTGCTTGCAATCCGGCGGACTATATTTTGCCGAAAATGCAGGCCCGCGTGTGAGCTCCCCCTGAACGAACACTATGGAACTCTTGTAAAAAGCGTCGGCATATTTTAAACTTATATTCGTCCAGCGCTGACTGTATGCAAAGCCGGACAACGGTCCGAGAATTCAGCGGCCCGCATGAAACAAACAAGGTGGACAGATCATGGATTTTGCCGATCAGTTACTCGCCACTTTCGTGGCAGAAGACAAAGAACAAGGGAACTTTTTTAGTCTGGGGCCGATTCTCACCAAACACTATTCTCGCCATACCTCGGCCAAAATTACTAAAACCCTCGATAAGCTCGAAGAGAAGGGGTACATCAAAACCTCCACCCGCAAAATCAAGGGCATTCCTGAGTTTGTGAAAGTGACTTCGGCTGCCTACACCTACTTCGAAGAAAAAGAAAACCAGCGAGCGGCTTGGGAACACCGCCGTCGGTCAGAACTTCGGCGGTCGCCGGAACCAGTGGCAGAAATACCGCAGCCGGGAAAACTAAAATTCGCATTCTATTATCTTTTGGGCCTACTGTCCGGCGCCGTGCTGATGTGGGTCAAGCTGGCGCTATAATTCACCGAAAAACTTCGCCGGAGGGAAAGGCCATGACTGAAATCTCAATTGGCGAATATGTCGACGACCTGCAGGAAAGTCTGATTGAAATGATTCTGGAAATCCAGCAGAAGGAATTCCAGATCCCCATCACGCGGGAAAATCAGCCGGATTTAGCTGCGATTACCCAGTTCTACCAGCGCGGAGACGGCAACTTCTGGGTCGCGTTATACGACGGCCATGTCGTCGGTTCGATCGGGTTGCTGGATATCGGCAACCAAAAGGTTGCGCTGCGCAAAATGTTCGTCAAGGCGCAGTTTCGCGGCGGCGAACACGGAACTGCCCAGCGCCTGCTGAAAACCATGATGGCTTGGGTCGAGCAAAAAGGCATAACGGATATTTTCCTGGGCACCACCGACAAATTTCTGGCCGCGCACCGGTTCTATGAAAAGAACGGCTTTGTGCGGATTGACAAAACGGACTTGCCGACGACCTTCCCGGTGATGCAGGTCGACACTGTTTTTTATCACCATCGGACCACCGACCTCCCTGGCAAAAACTGACGAAAACCCTGACTGCCATAACGGCAAGTCAGGGTTTTTCTTTCAAATCACACAGTGTGAAATTGCATCCTTAATAGGGTTGGATGGACAGCGCTGCGGCCTCAACAGCGCAATTACGGGTGGGCGCCAGTCCTTTTGCCCGAACCGCCGCCAATTCAGCTTTTGCCGTCGCCAAATCCGCCAAGAACTCGGGTTTGGTATGCAGCCGGGCGACGGTAGCCGCCGCCATGACCCGGCCCCATTCCACATCACTGTACCAGTGATGGTTGCAAACATTGCGACTTTCGCCATAAGCGCGGCCGCGCAGAAGGATGGCATCGGCATCGGCGGGTGAAATCTCCGCCAGGATCAAGGCCCAGGTCCAGCCGATGGCGGTATGTCCGGAAGGATAGGAACCGCCTTTGGCCAATTCTTTTGCCGTCTCCGGCGCACACATCGGTTCCCCGTTCACCATGAACGGGCGTGGCCGCTGATAATAACTTTTGGCGACTTTGGTTGCATCGCTGGAATCTGTCCGCACGCGTCGCAGCAAGCGATAGAGGACAGGCGTATCTTTTTCCGTAATAGGCGCATTCAATGAGCAAGAATAAACGCCCGCAGCATGGGGAAAAGACAAATCATAATCGGACAGAGCTAATTCGAAGCGGGCAGTATCACGCACCCCAAAGGTCCTGCTGGCTACATCCTCATCCAGGCTCATTGCGGCGGACCCTTCCGCCGGCGGCGGCGGAAGAATCATCATCCCATCGGGAAGTTCGCTCTTTGAAAGATATCCGGTCAGTTTGACCGTGGTGGAAGCCGTCGTAGCCGCAGCAGCGCCAACGCCTCCGAACAGCAGGCTTCCCGCCAATACGATAACCAGAAACATCGTGCAGTGGACTAACCATTTGTGCTGGAACATAGGGCATCCCCTCCTCTCCTAATACTTTTATGTTCGCCTTGATTTTCCGTATTCCTGTCCGGTTTCTCCCGTCCTCGTCGACGAATCGTCAGAGGGATAACAACAACCAGCCCCCTAAGGGATTGACTTCTGATGGTCTGCGTTCGCGGATCTGGTTGCAACCACTGCCCGTACCTCGCGGAATGCGGCGGGACTTGCGAAAAAAATCGTCTTTTTACGGCAGAATGGCAAAAACTCTGGCGGGAAAGCCGGAGCCAGCTTTGACATTGGGGAAGGTTACAATCGCCAACGCCCCATACTCCGGCACTTTGTCGAGATTCGCAAGCAGTTCGATCTGAAAATGGTTTTGATGCAAAATATAGGATTCCAGAGAATAATCATCCTTGCTGGTTGCGATTCCCGGATCGGTATCCGTCGTTTCATGGCCGGATGCTGTAATTTTGCAATCCTCATAGAGATATTTCAGCACATCAAGGCTCCAGCCAGGATAATGCGATATGCCCCCGGCATCTTTATTGGCCATCGCCGCCGCATTGGGCCAGCGTTTGGACCAATCCGTGCGCATAGCGACAAACGCCCCTGCCGGAATCTTGCCATGCCGCGACTCCCAAGCTTTTACGTCACTGAGCGTTACTGAATAATCCGCATTTTTTTCGACGCTTTCATGCACATCCAAAACTACCAGCGGCAAAATCATTTCCTTGGGACTAATCTGTTCAATCGTGCGCAGCCCCGCCACAAAGTGCGCCGGCGGATCCACATGGGTTCCCCACTGTCCCACGTGCGTGTATAAATGCACCAAGAATCCGTCTTTTGCATAGGAAAACACCGGTTCCCGCGTTTCGTCGGCAAACCCTTTCCAGTGGGGAATCCCCGGTTCGAAGGCATGCGTCAGGTCGACAAACTGTTTACTCCGGATGATCTTCCAGGCGGCAGATAGATCAGAGCTGCTTTGTCCCGCTTGCGAAACGGATCCGTAACAAAACCACAGGAGCATTGTCAGCGTTAGAAACGCAACTTTTTTCAATCCACGTTCCCTCCTTCTATTTTATGGCGTCGTCAGTGGATTACTCGTCTCCCGTTCACGGCTCTTCTTTGATGGATGCCTTTTGCGTAAAAAAATTGGCGAAGGGGACGAAATACAGATACAACGCGTAAGGAATGAACCCCGAGTCCGCGGACAACGCGGCGGCAGGAACGGCGCCGGCAATATTCCAGGGAATCAGGGCGGAAATGACAATCACGGTGTTTTCCAGATCAAGCGCCAGCCGGTATCGACTCAGGCGCTTTTTCTCATAGGCTCCCTGCGTCAGTTGATGGGTCAGCATGACTGCCAGCGTCTGGTTGCAGGCGAAAGCGACGGTGGCGAAGCTGGTGATCACAGTTCCGGCATAAGTGCCGACTTTCCGACTGATGAACTCGTAGACCCGCTCAATGTCCCGGAGCAGACCCGTGCCGGCGAACAGTCCGGAATATGCCGATGAAATCAATACGATCAACGACACCTGAACCATGGAAAGCAACCCGCCGCCCTGCATGACATCGGACAACGGGCCGGGTTGATTCAGCCGATAGCCAGTAGTAATATATTCCAAAAGCTCCGCCGGACTCACCTGTTGAACATACACCGCAATGGCCATTCCGGCCAGACTGCTGAGTCCCATGGATACCTTGACGTCAATTCGCAGAGCTGCCAGCGCCAAAATCAGGAGCGCCGGCGCCAGCGCCACCGGATTGAGGTCGAACGCCTGCGGGATGGCGGCGACGATGGGATTGTCCTCGCCGATCAGCGGATATCGCAGCGAGAAATAAGCATAGCCGGCACATGCCGCCAAGAACGGCAGGACAGAGCTCTTTAACATGTTTGCCAGATTCAGATACAGGCGGGTCCGGGTCAAAACCGCCACCAGATTGGCGCTGGAAGACATGGGCGAACATCTGTCGCCAAAATATGCCCCCGCAATGATCGCCCCGGCAGCCACATTGATGTCTACCTGCCCGCTTCTGGCCAGGACCATGAGGATCACCCCCATGGTGCCGACAGTGCCGAAGGAAGTGCCCAGCAGAAAGGACATCAGGGAACTCAGAATAAACGCGGATAGCACAAAATACTGCTCACTCAAATAGGCGATGCCGTAGTAGACGATAAAGGGAATAGTTCCACAGGCCCGCCACACCGCGGTAATGATGCCAATCAGGACAAAGATCCGAATCACGAGCAGAGACTGCCGGGAACCTTTGAGCATCATTACCAACAAGGCGGGCAACGAATGGCCCCGGAAGTACGCCAAAATGGTAAACGCGGCCAACCCCAATAGCAGCGGATATAGAAGAGAAATTTTTATGTACAGACTGAACAGCAGGGAACAGAAAAAAAACAAAAATATCGACGGGGAAGTCACCGAATCACCTACTCGTTATATCGTTATCCAATCAAATGGTTAGCTCCGGCACGCGGATCCACCCTTCCTGATTAAATCAGCCTGGCGCCGATTATACCCAGCCACGTCGCTCCCAGCCCGACTACCAAATTCAAGACGACATTCCATAAAGCCGGTACCAGATCAGCCTCTTCAATCAATCGCAGCGTTTCATAGCCAAACGACGAAAACGTGGTCAGGCCGCCCAGAAATCCCACGGCAAAAACCAGACGCCAATAGGGACTAACGATCAGACGTTCCGTCGTCAACGTCATAAATACGCCGATGATAAAGCACCCAGCGATATTCACGATCAAGGTTCCCATGGGAAACTCGGCTCCGAACCGCCCGGCGGCCCACGTAGAAACCAGATATCTCGCACATGCGCCGATCGCACCGCCAACCGCCACCACCAATAAATTCAACAACATACCCTCTCACCCCATGCCTTTTTCCACTTCCCGCGCATCATTCAGCGCCTGGGCGGTTTTTCCCCGTACTTTATGACCTCGATGTCATCGATGGTGATCATGCCTTCTTCGAGCATTTCATCCAGATACGGCAGCAATTTATTGATATATTCCTCGCTGTCGATGATTTCAACCAGCACGGGCAAATCGCTGGAGAGATCCACGATCGACGCCGTGTGGATGCGACTGTTGGCGCCATATCCCATCAAGCCGCGAAAGACGGTCGCTCCCGCCATGTCCAGTTCCTTGGCCTTGGTCACGATGGCATGGTACAGGGAATGCTGCTTCCAATGATCGGCCTCGCCGATATAAATCCGCAGTCGTTTGGCCTGGCTCGCAATTTTAGGCATACTGTTTCCCTCCCTAGCTCATTTCTTGTCCAAATCAGCCTGTTCAAACCGGCAAAGCCGGCACTGCCGACAAATATCCCAAGCTTTTTTATCATACAGTTTGGCCGTCAGCAACGCAACCACGGCGTCCACTCCCATCGCCACGGCAATGCTGAACATAGCGGACGCACGCAAAGCATTTCGCTGCAAAACACAAAAACTCCTACCAGAAAAATCTGGCAGGAGTCATTGCCGCCCTTCGCAGAATCAGCGCCCTTTTACTTTCCGGACAAGATGGCTTCATATTCCTCTGTGGACAGGATGAGTTCGGGGATCAAAATGATGATCATTCGATCATCAATTTTGACGATGCCTTTGATATATTTTGTTTTCACGTTGTCGAGAAACACCGGGGTCGTCTGAATATCTCTCTCATCCACACTTACAATGTCGGTAACTTCGTCCACGATACAGCCGGCGATGGAGTCACGCACGTTGAGCATAATCAATTTGCTCTCTTCCGATAACGTTGTTTTCCCACAACCGAATTTAACGCCAAGATTAAAAATATAGTTAATTTTTCCCCGAAGATCAATCATGCCTTCGATGACATCCGGCATGCCCGGAACACGATGAATCGAGAACTTTTGATGCCGCAAAATCCCGTTGACCGCCAAAGCATCAATGCCGTACTCTTCCCCATTCAAATCAAAAACGACTAGTTGAAGATTTGCCATAGTCTCCTCCTCTTCGACATATTTCGAGGCTATTGTGCATTAGCCAAGTCAGTTAGTTGGACTGTCAAGCTATGGATTTCCTGAACGCTGGCCGTGACTTCCTCGATGGCGGCAGCCTGTTGCTCGACGGTCATCGCCGTTTCGCTGCCCATGTGGACTGTTTTCTCAACAGACTCCTTTATTGTTTTGGTGAATTCCTGTATCGTTCCCACAGTTTGTTTCGAATCAGCCGACAACTTGCGTATTTCCTGAGCCACGACGCCGAAACCAAGTCCAGCTTCGCCGGCCCGAGCAGCTTCGATTGCGGCGTTGAGACCCAATAGCCTGGTTTCGTCGGCTATGTCTTTGATCAACGCTGTAACCTGATTGATTTCGCCTGTAACCGCATTAACGTTTTTGATCTCCTGGTTGAGACTATTCTGGTTCTGGCTCACGGTAGTGGCTGACGCAGCAAGCTCCTCCATGGTGGCCGAAATTTGCGAGATCCCGTCATTCAGCACATCGGCAATCGCCTTCAGCTGTCTGCGCTGATAGGCGGATTTCGACATGTTGTTGGCCACAATAAACAGAACGTTCGCAGCCGCCTCGATGCTTTCTTTGGAAAGCTTGCGCACTTCTTGCACGGCTTCGACATAGCCCTCTTCATCGACGCCGATTTCGCGGGCAATGCGGCGATATTTAGCTTCATCGGGCAAGTCCGTCAGAACTTGTCCGCCCAGAATCGTGCCGATTTGTCGGCCTTCGAGCAAAATAGGGGCGGCAAAGTCAATCAGGCCCGCGTGGCATTCGTAGACAACCGGTTTGCCCAGCCGAGCGGCTTCTTCGCCGCCTTTGCGGTGGGATTCCGCGCAGCGTTTATCGCCGCATTCGGTAGAGTGGGTATAGTTCTGACAAAAGCGGGTGTATCGGCTTGGATTTGTCACGGGATTTCCGTCGATATCCACTGTAACGCTGGCTAGGCCCACGCCTGTGGCAAAATCGTCCTGAAAACGTTGTAGAAACTTTAAATCGATGACATCGGTCAGTTTGATATTGCTCAGATCATTCGTGCCTTTGGGGTTCGTGTTTTGTGCCATTATTCCATCGCTCCTTCTTTTTTGTCAGCAGTTCTTTTCAATTACGTTAGTCGTACAAAACCTAAAACTTCTGGATGAATCCGACCCATAATTTGCAACCAACAATGCCGCTAAATATTTTTTATTCAGCCCCTTTATATGTATATAATTTTTCAATCGTGCAGCCATCCAGATTATCAGTCTTTAACATATTGGAATTTAATTCGAATTTGACCATATTATATCGAACAGCCGAACAGATCGCTATTTGCATTGTTACCCAAAATATTCCGTATGTATGATGGTTTTTTTGTCATTGAAGGATAAAAAACCACTGCATTTTCGAGAGTTGATTCCGTATAAATAAAAAGCGAAACAGCATAATTCCTGACGAAATAATGAAAATAGTCATAGATTCCGGCACGAACAAAAGTGAATATTTTTACAAACAATTGCCCACTCCCAACAAATCTCATAGCTACAAAAGCTCATACTAGCAACAGCCAGTATGAGCCATTCTCACGTTTATGGATTTAAAAGGCGAACTTCTTCGCCCTGTCATGCAGTTGTTATCTGTGTGTCATCATAATGGGAGCGGCGAACCGACATCAATCCATAATTCCTTTCATATCCATAACTCCATAATTCTGCGATGGTGGAAGCGACAGGAATCACCCCCCTGTCCTCACCCCCTAACAAATAAGCACCTTCTTTCCAGCTCGGCCCTGTATGCGGGAATAACGCTAAAGAAGCTACGCTTATATTATGCCTTGCACATTTTGATGGTTTGAGCGAAAGCTCCGGGGTGGCGCAACGCCCTGTTATTCTCATGATTGACAAGCTTTCTTGTTAAGGTCGGCAGGAAACATCCACCAAGCGGAGAAGCTTCTAATGCGAAAGCAAAAACTAAGGGGGCCGTCCGAATGAAGCGTTTGTGCGTGGCTGGGCTGTCGGGAATCCTATTGATATTGGCGTTACTTTCTTTTCCCGCTGTGGGTTCCGCTGAAGCCAGGTTGATTGTGCAGCCCGTATTTTTCCTGCCCTCAGATAACGCCTCATTTTCCAGGGCTGACCTGGATGGATATTCTGCTTTGTTGTTCGCCCACCTGAATCTTGCCCGTGAACATTGGCGAAGAATCCTCAGAACCGACACTTTTGAAATAACCAGGGATGGCGCCAGAGTATATTACTCGCGCCGGCCAGGTTCGTACTATACAGTAACGAAGGGTACCGATGCCGCGCATCTCATGCTGAAGGAACTCTTTGACGAGTACGGGGATAACCGCAACACGTCCAGGATCATCTACTTAGTCATCTATGCCCGTCCTGCCGGACCTGTGCAGGGAGAAATACTCGGCGGGGCAAGGACGATGAACGGCATGCCCGGAACTGGCGGTGGTTTTGTACACCTCGAGTTATCTTCGCTTCTTACAGACAAGCTGTACCCCTTCCAGTCAACATTGGCGCACGAACTGGGGCATGCATTCGGATTAACCCATCCTAACTGCTATGGCTATCATTTGAGTGAAAACGATTCGGTAATGTCATACAATCCGAGACATCACACAAGTGGACTGCCCAATTTTCCGGGCCCGGGAGGGCTAAATCCTGAAGAATATTATGCCATTGCCCTAAACAGGCTCGCCTTTCCTGATTTCGTTTTCGTGCCGGCTGTTCACAACCCAGGAAATAAGCAGTTGGATAGCGCAGTAGAAAGCTGCTTCCTCGGAGAAATGAGTCCGTATATTGGCGCGATATATCAAAAGCGAAGTGTCGGTTACGAACTTTT
This sequence comes from Negativicutes bacterium UBA1444, assembly GCA_002329525.1. Lineage (GTDB taxonomy): Bacteria > Bacillota > Negativicutes > UBA1444 > UBA1444 > UBA1444. The sequence continues at coordinate 10,817 of DCTI01000197.1, read as the reverse complement.
CTTTGACGGCCAACGTGTTAGCGGTCCGGACGCAAAGTTCTACTCCTGGAGTCAAGCACTGGACAACTGCCGATACAATATAACCTCAAAACCGAACATAAAGGTAGCTTGTCGCTTTGACGGGAGCTTTTTTCGCCCCTAAGAACGGTTGGTGTAATAATTTCAAAGTCTTAGTTTCAACGAAGACCCACGCAGGTCGGGCAATCCGATTACAATTCCAGGGCAACCCGCGCTCCGCTTCCCCGCCACGCCACTGCTGATCATGCGATCGGCGAGTTTTTTCCACTTTGTAGGCAAAGCGAACATACCAACGCTAAAACATATTATTAGAAAAAATTTTAGAAATGACAAAAAAAGACCTTCGACGAAATCGTCGAAAGCCTTGAAAATACGTGGTGGAGACAAGGGGATTCGAACCCCTGACCTCTTGAATGCGAACCAAGCGCTCTCCCAACTGAGCTATGCCCCCACGATCAAACACGCGGCGTGAATCACACCCGCGACAATTATCATACTAAACTATTTCGTTCCTGTCAAACCCTTTGCACAAAATGCTCAGCTAATCAGCGCGGCGAGGATCAGCCCGGTGGCGAAGCTGAGCCGGGCGGAAAAAATACCGACGGCGATGTTGCCTTTGCAGACCTCTTCATCCACCTTGAACGGCGTCAGTTTTTCAAACACATAATAGACCAGCACCTGAAAAATGATGCCAATGATGCCCCAGATCACCAGATCGAGGACGCTGACGGAATGGAATACGGCCGACGCCATGACCAGGGCCTGACCGACGACTTTGCCGCCCAGGCTGTGCGCCACCGCGATGCCGGCCTCATCCTTGATGTCGGTGTCGCAACTGGCGGCCTCCTTGATGACCTGCATCTCGTTGTAGGGAGTTTGCCACATGAAAATTTTGATGCCGATCAACAGCAGCGGGACGGACACCACCAGGTAAATCAGGAAGTTGACGAAGCTGGACCATTGTTGCAAAACCATCGCTCATTCTCCTTTCGACGCATCAGTTGTTGACAGGCATAAAGGTTGGAAATACGCCATGTTTCCCGTAATCCGGCTTCCCACCCGGGCCACGACTCCCGACCCTTTGCCGTCGATCAGGAAGGAGCCGAAGATCATCCGTCCGCAATAGAGGCCGTTCAGCGTTTCCACCGTGAGTTTGGGCAGTTCGGCATATTGCTGGTAAACAACGGGCTGGTCCCAATACTCCGCTTCCTCGTCGCGCGCCCACACCACTCCGTCCGGGCCGAACAAAGTGATGGCGCCGCCTTCCCGCCCAAAAATCGGCTTGGTCACGTAGGGGAAAACTCCCGAAAACCGATTTTCAAAATAAGTTGGCAGCATGTACCGCCCAATCACCGTCTGTTCGTCCGGCGTAAAATACTCGCCGGCTTCGTGCAGATTCCAGATCAGTGCCTGCACCGCCTTGGACTGGGCGATGATCGCCGCCGGCGGATTGATCAGGGCCAGTCGGCCGTCGGCCACGATCTCCAGGACATGGCGTCCGGTGGGATAACCGTCGCTATCCTGCTCTTCCGCCAGTTTTTCCAGCGGATGCAACCGATACAGCAAGTCGACCGGCGTGTGTCCGGTTCCGTCCCAGATCTGCACGTGATCCTCAAAAACCCGCAGTTGCGACAACGGAACAAACGACGCGTCCAAGCCGGACTGCGCGAGCAGAAAGCGGGTGGTGCCGGCGTCTTCTTCATGCCAGTCTACTGAACTGAAAACGATCCTCTCCGTCGCCCAACCTTGCCGCTGGTAACACCGCACCGCCCGCCGAAAAGCAGCGGCCAGACCGCCGGACAGTCCGGCATTGGGGTCGGCTGCTCCGAAGGCTTCACAAATTTTCCCGTTCACATAAAAGGCTTCCACGATATCGGTCGGGGTTTCGGCGTTGAATTCGAGCATCTTCAGTCCTGCCGGCGTCGCCGCAAAATCGAACCGACCAATAACCGTCGGCAGCAAGTCCGGCAATGAAGCCCGGACCGCCGGCCAGGCCGCCGCCGGCAAACCGAGTTCCGCCGGCAGTTCGTCGCCGGCTTGCATCACTACGGTCGCCGTTTTGGCAAAGATTTGTCCCAATTCCTCCGACGCCCGCTTCAGCTCGGCACGAAAAGCGCCGCTGATCGGCAGCACCGACGCCAGGGCATACTCCTCGCCGTACATGGCATCCCAGGTGAACACGCCTTGCCGCCGCAACGGACCGTATATCTCTTCCCGCCGCCGGGCGTAATCATTCCCGAAAAACTCAGCCACCGCTCGAACCGCCGCCGGATCGCGAGGAGCTGCCAATTCCGCCTTTCGATCCCGACGAAACGCCGCTGGAGGAACTGCCGGACTTCACACCGGAACCGGACTGCGAGCTGCTGCCCCAGCCCCAGCCCGAGGAACGGGTCGTTCCCCACCAGTAGCCGTTGCGGTAATAGCGGTTGCCGGTCTGGTTGGCGGGACGGCCGTCGTCATCGCAGTAGCCATCGCGGTTTTCGTCCCGGCAAAAAGCTTCTTCCCGCTCCTGGGCGAAAGGATTCAGCGAACAGCCGGGCGTCAGCGTCAATGCCGCCGCCAAAAACAGGCCCATCACTTTTTTGCTTCGGTTCGCGCCGCCGGAGTCCATCCGCTTCATCCTCCCGTCTTTCGGCAATAATAAACATAGGCCTGCCGGTCCTCATCCACTTCCGTCGAGGTTTTCAGCCACTCCTGGCCGAACAGCATCACCGTATCCGCCAGCAGATAGGCCAATGCCTGCAACTGGCTGTTAAAACCGAACTGGTGGACCAATGGATAATCGACGGCGCCTTCCCGATACTCCCGCACCTCCACCGCGATTCCCGCCGACAGCGCCTTCTNNGGCAACGGCGGAAGCATTTTTCAGCCAAGTCTTACCGTCTTTCACGAAATAATCGCAGACGAACCGCATGGCGACTTCCACTTCATCCATGCTTTCATAAAAATATAGAAGGGGGTAATCCTGGGTGGCGTCATTCAGGCGATACTCGAACCCGGGCATGTTCATTCAGCTCCTTTGGCGTTGCGGAGCGGTCAGGCAGCCGGTTTTTCCGCCAAACCCCTGATGTCCCGCAAACGGCCGTCTTTTTTGATTCGCAGCGTGCCGGCCTTTTTGACGGCGTCGGCCAGCGCGTCCCGGACCGGGATAAAGGTATCCGTCAGATTCCGGCCCTGCTTGAGCATGGTAAATTCATCGCCGCCGGCGGACATGAAGTCATTGGTCACGATCCGGTACATCGCGCTGGCCTCCAACAACCGGCCGTCATTCAGCCGTACTTCCACCAACTGGTCGCCATAAGGGCGGCTGGAGTCGATGGTGACCTGCAGGCCCGAGAACTGGACCGTCCCGGCCTTGCCGTTGATTCCGTGATTCAAGACCTGCAGCACTTGCTCGCCGCTGAGTTCCATCGTGACCAGTGTATTGTCGAAGGGCATCACTTCGTACAAATTGCCCATCGTGACGGCTCCCGCCGGAATGCTGGTCCTGAGCCCGCCGCCGTTTTGAAACGCGATATCCGTCTTGGTCGTCTGCCGCATCACGTCGCTCGCCCATTCGCCCAGTATGGAAAGTTCATAGCGGTCATGGGACAGATCCTCAATGGTCCGGCCCAGCGCCACGTTCTTCACCGGAGCGATTTCCGACTGGGCCCGGTTTACGATCGCCGCAATTCCGTCATCCGCTTTGGCTTCCTTTACCGGCGTTTCCAGAGCCTGCACCGAGCTGGCGATGATTTTCCGGTCGCGCCGGGAATATACCAGGCTGATCCGGCCCAAGGCCCGTCCGTTGTAGTAGGCCTGCACGACGGGAACACCGGCCGCCTTGCCCGCGACCGTCTGGTGGGAGTGGCCGCTGACCACCGCATCGAGTCCGGGCATGTTACGGGCCAGTTCGGCGGCGTCACCCGTCACCTCGCCGGTTTGCTGGTTCATGTACGAAGCCAGGTGGGACAGTACCACGACCACATCCGCGCCCTGACTCCGGACCACTGGCAGCAATTCCTTCACCACCGCCGCCGGATCACGGAACTCGAAGGGAGCCACGGTTTTGGGGCCGGTGGTATAGGCCGTTTCCGGCGTGACGATGCCGATGACGGCAATTTTCAGGCCCAACCGCTCCAGCATCACGTAGGGTTGAACGAAGGCCAGCCGGCCCTGCCCGTCCTTTTCGCGGACATTCGCCGAAGCATAGCGAAAGTTCGACTCGCCGACCCGCTGCCGCAACTTGTCCAGTCCCCAGTCGAACTCATGGTTGCCGAGCGTCATGGCATCCAGCTTCAAGGCATTCAGGACTTCCACAACCGTTTTTCCGTACAGCAGGTTGGAATCCGGACTGCCCTGGAACATGTCGCCAGCGCTGAGAAAAATCGTTCCATGCGGGTTTTTCGCCCGCTCGCCGATCACAAAGGCGCCGAATTTGGCGGCACCGGGATTGCGGCCCCCCTCGATCAGGGCACCGTGAAAATCATTGACCGTCAACAAATCGATGCCGACTATCCCCGGCCATTCTTCGGCGGCTGCCACGCCCGTCCAGGTTGTCAGGCACAGCATGCAGACTAGAAATATAGCAGGAGCGGCGGTTTTTTTCCTCAAGCGATTCCCTCCCCGGTTCGTTCACGTTATAATGGGCTCATATGCAAAGATTGTTCCACAACGGCCATATTATTTCCTGCCGGCAGCAACGGCCGGGCGGGAAAATCAAAGAATTCCCCGATATTCATGGAGGTGCTCTTCAGTGGAATCCCCAACGCAACCGAATCTCGTCCTGATCAATGCCAACATCCGCACGCTCGATCCCGCGAACCCCACTGCCCAGGCGCTGGCCGTGCGCGACGGCCGCATTCTCGCCGTAGGACGGACCGATGAAATTCGCGCCCTGGCCGCCCATTCCCTGCCGAAGGTCCCGATACTGGACCTCGGCGGTGAAACGGTGCTGCCCGGATTTATCGACTCCCACACACATTTTCTGGCCGGCGGCTTCTCCCTGCTGGCCGTCGACCTGCGCGGCACACCCAATCCGGATGAATTCGTCCGACGCATTGCCGAGCGGGCCCGGCTGACGCCAAAAGGCGGCTGGGTTCGCGGCGGCGGCTGGGATCAGGAAACATGGCCCGGCGCCCCGTTGCCCCGCAGGGAATGGATCGATGCTATCGCCACCGAAACGCCGGTCTTCGTAACCCGTCTTGATCTGCATATCGGACTGGCCAACAGCGCTGCGCTGCACTTGGCCGGAATCGACGCCGGGACGAGCGATCCCGTCGGCGGCGAGATCTTTCGCGATCCGGCGACCGGCGAACCCACCGGAATTTTGAAAGATGCCGCCATCAAGCTCCTGGAAGCCGTTATGCCCAAGCCTTCCCCGGACGAACAGGCGGCCGCGTTGCGCTTGGCCCTGAAAGAAGCGGCCCGCCATGGCGTCACCTCGGTTCAGGACGTGACGGATTGGAAGAATCCTTCCTGGAGTGAGTGGGAACTGTTCCGCGCCTTCCGCCGCCGCCACGAATTGACCTGCCGCATCTATGCCCGGCTCCCCCTCGTCGACTGGGGCCGCGCCGATAGAACCCTGCCGCCTTTTGGAGTCGGCCCCGCCGCCGATCCCTGGCTCCGCTTCGGCGGCCTGAAAGGATTCACCGACGGTTCGTTGGGGGGCCGAACCGCCTACTTCTTCGATCCTTACACCGACGCGCCGGATTATTGCGGCCTGCTGCAGGAAGAAATGTTTCCCGCCGGGGAAATGGAACGGCGTATCCGCGAGGCGGACCAGGCGGGAATCCCCGTTTCGGTCCACGCTATCGGCGATCGCGCCAACTCCCTGCTGATTGACATCTACGAGCGCGTCGCCATGGCCAATGGTCCGCGGGACCGCCGGTTCCGCATCGAACACGCCCAGCACCTGCGGTCGGAAGATATCCCCCGAATCGCTCGCCAAAAAATCATCGCTTCGATCCAGCCGGCTCATGTCATCGATGACGGCGGCTGGGCCGAGCGCCGAATCGGCCCGGAGCGCGCCCGCTTCACCTATGCCTTCCGGTCGCTGGCCGACGCCGGTGTTCTTCTGGCCGGCGGTTCAGACTGGACGGTGGCGCCGCTCGATCCGCTGCTGGGAATTCATGCCGCCGTGAACCGAACGACGGCCGACGGTCGTTATCCGGCAGGCTGGCAGCCCGCACAGAAACTGTCCGTTCAGCAGGCGGTCGCCGCTTTCACCACCGGCGCGGCTTTTGCTGAATTCGCCGAAGCGGAAAAAGGGACTCTGACGCCCGGAAAGTTCGCCGACCTCGTCGTCCTTTCCGCAGATCCCTTTGCCGTGGAAGCCTGCCAACTTCAGGAAATCGAGGTTCTCAGGACCTTTGCCGGCGGCAGTCCGGTGTACGAACGCGCCTGAATCCGCCCTGCGGCAAAATGCTTCTTGTGCACGGAAAATAAAGGATATTTTCATCAGGCGGCGTATTTAAATATCAGGATTCGTAAATACGCTTTCAGGAGGTGCTCGTATGCCCAACTGTTCTCGCTGTGGAGCCGACAACGACGCTTCGGCCAGATTTTGCAAAGCCTGTGGTTCTCCGATGGCAGCCCCTGGTTATGCCCCACCGCCGCCACCGCCGCCAGGACAAGGATATCCGCCCCCGCCGCCACCGCCCGGCTATTACCCACCGCCACCCGGTTACGGCCAACCTGCCGAATCCGGCATGCAGCAGAACATCGCCGCCTTGTTGTGTTACGTGCTGGGCTGGTTGTCCGGACTGGTGTTCTTCTTCATCGACAAGCGCCCCTTCGTGAGATTCCATGCGATGCAGTCCATGCTGCTGTTCGGTGGCATTCACGTGTTGCATCTGGTATTGTCCTGGGTCCTGTTCCCCGCGCTGCGGCTTTGGGCCCTGCTGTTCGCCGTTTCCGGCGTCCTGTCGCTGATATCGCTGATCCTGTGGGTTCTGCTGATGGTCAAGGCCTACCAGAACGAGTGGTACAAAGTCCCGGTCATCGGCGACATCGCCCTGCAAAAATCCCAACAGTAAGGATTGGGTTCCAGCCTACCCCGAAAGACAAAGTCCCGGATCGGCGTAATCGCCGACCCGGGACTTTTTTGCATCCGTTCAATGTGTTGTGGGATTAATTCGCAAGGAGCGCCGGCGTATCTTTGCCTAACTTCAGCATGGATTCGCTGGGCATCCAGAGTCCGGTGTTCTCGTTGCGGCCTTGCAGCAAATACTTGGCATTGGGTTTGCCAAGCGTGGCAATGGCTTCGGCGCACAGTTTGCCGAACTTGCTGCCTTTGAGGCGATTTACCAGCAGAACGCGTTTGGTGTCAGGGAACTCGGTCATCATGTTCCAGTCGCCGCCGCTGTCGCCAGCCACGAGCAACGGACCATAACCGCGTTTGTCAGCAATCAGGCGTTTGATGATAATGGTTTTTCCGCCTTCAGCTGTCTGAATGTAATCAGATTTATAGGTATCCAGCGTGATATCGTTCTTTTTCTCCAGCCGCATTCCGATAACGTTTTCCCGCGGCAAATTGTAGCCATATTTGGGGTTGGTCGCAAACACCGCGACCACGTCTTCCAGAGAAGCAGAGCAAACATAGACATCGATGCCATTATCCCGCAGGGTCTTCATCAGGTCAGCAATTTCTTCCGTCAGACGCAGTCCGGTCCAGTGCGACACGCCAACTACGCCGGCTTTGCCGGGCAGGGAAGCGGGGCTGGTCCATTTGACCTTGCTGATGGCCTGGCCCAGGTGATAATCATTGGATTTTTCCGCCAGAGCCATCACTTCGCTGGTGCTCATGTTCTTAAAGAAGAACAGCACCCAGGTGTAGCTAACTTTTGTGCCATGTGTTTCGCCGATGGCATCATAGACGTACCACATTTTTGCGCGGAAATCCAGATACTCGTCGGTTTTCTTGATGTCTTCAAGGCTCATCAGCCCTTTGAACCCGACATAATTTTCATAGATGTACGTGTAGTCATTCACGATGTCGGTCGCTACAGCATCCAGGGTAACCGGCTGGCCTGCCTTATTATTATAGTCTTTTACGAACGGGCCATCCGGAGTGTTCTTGCGGATCAAAGCGCCCATTTCATCGGGAGTCAGTTTGAAAGCCAAATTTTCAATCTGATATTGATACAATGCTTCTTCGGTGTCATTCATGATGCAGGTATTGTCCCAGTCGAACACCGCATAGGGTTTCTTGGACGAATTGTAATTGGGGCTCTTGATACCATAGTCATCAATCAGTTTCTGCATGGACTTGTAGGTATTAGGCGCCCATTTTCCCGTGGTCAGGATTTGTCCGGCCGCGCTGACAACCGCAACGTTCGCGATCATGAACATCGCGATGACCAACATGGCTATGAAACTTTTTTTGCCCTTGAAGTTGAACATTTGTCCGATCACTCCTTTTTTCGTTTTTTCGGGCAGATTGTCGAGAGGTGGCAACACATCCTTTCTGCAGACTATTGTTGAATGGAATTCTCCCGCCGGTAAATCAGACTTCCGCCCAATTCGCCGGATAGGTGACATAGAGAACCTTGCAGGTGGCCGGCGAGCCGAACACCACATGGGTGTCCTTGGGAATGTACATCACGTCGCCGGCCCCGCAGGTGTAAGTCTTGCCATTGGCCTGCAGCGTGAACGTCCCTTCCACCACGTAGTCCACCTCGTCATAGGTCAGGTGCCAGGGCAGCTGCGACTTGTCGAAGGTCATGAATCCTGCCGCCAGGTTGCCTTCCCGGGAAGTCACGACATCCGTCATGTGAATCACCTGTCCCGGTGGTGCTTGCGGAAACGGTTCCAGTTTGACCGACTCGCCCTTCACATACGTTACGCGCGGATTGGCGCAGGCCGGTTTGGTCTTTTCCGCCAACACAGTCCGGACAATCCGGCGGATGTCTTCATCGCTCGGTTCGCCGCAAAACGACGGCGCAGTACCCGGCGTCGGCGAGACGCCCGCTGCGGCGCGAACCAGGTTCAGGTTCATAAATTTGGCCATGTCCAGCGCCGATGGCGTCAAAACGCTTCCGGCCGGAATCACGACCTCTTTGCCGTCACCGGCCAACACCCGCAATTCTTCCTCGGTAATCAGTTTTTTCACGGCTTGTCCCTCCTATTAAGCGTCGCCGCCTACATCAATCCCTCGATGACCTGGGCATGCGGGCGCGGAATCACGATCGAACTGACCAGGAATCCTTTTTCAGCCGCCAGCTCGCTGCCGGTCGCCACGGCGGTTTTTACCGCCGCCACTTCGCCGCAAAGCACACAATAGGCCTTGCCGCCAATGCCGAACGCCATATGCAGTCGAACCGGCTGCACATCCGCCGATTTGACCGCCGCGTCGGTCGCCTCGATGGCAGAGGCAACGGTATATGTCTCAATCACGCCGACCGCCTTCACCACTGGGAGATCATTGCCGCCGCCGATTGCCGGCAGAATCGATTCATGAACATTGGGGATGACGAAATGGTCGACAGCCGTATCCGCCGCCAATTCAGCCCCTGCCGTCACGGACTGCTGCACGGAGGAGACATCGCCGCTGACCAGCACCATAAATTTCCCCGGGCACAATGTTTTCATCACCTGAATTTTGACGTCGGCGACTTTGGCCATGATGTCGGCTGCTTCAATTCCCTTGGCAATCGATGTGAATTCCACCAGCCCGATTGCATGAATCATGATCATTTCCCTCCATTTCGGATCTCGATGGCTTCGCCGGTCACTTGGGCGACAATCCCGTCCAAGCTGGCATGAATGCGTGCACCCAAGGCTCCGTCCGGAATCTCTGCCACCAGCTGGCCTTTTTTCACCGTATCGCCTGCCTTGACCACTGGCGTCGCCGGTGCTCCGGCATGCTGCTTGAGCATCAAGGTAACCTTCTCGGGCGCATACTCTTTTTCCTGCAATGGCGCATGGTGCGGATACCAGGGTCCGAGGTTCAGCCGGGACACCAGCCGGGAAATCGGAATCAGCCGATTTTCGGCCATCGGATCAACTGGACCGAGTTCTCCATCATAGCAGATATGGTTGGCCCGCAGTTCGGCCTTGAGGGCTATATTCACCCGCATTGGCGAAATGCCGACCGGGCAGGCGTAAGCTTCGCAAACGCCGCATTCCGAACAGGTCAGGGCGCTGCGGATCACCGATGGCGCACCCAGACGGTTGTGGTTCACGGTCCGGATGATCAGGTGCGGCGGCAGTTCGTGGCCGATGATGTGACGCGGACAGAGTTCGGTACAGTACATGCACTGCTCGCACACTGTTTTGGCAATGCGCAGAACGGTTTGCATCGTCTGGCGTTTCCGAACGATCAGCATGTGATCAGCCGGTAGTACGATGAGGCCGCCGGTGGTTTTGGTCACCGGCCGGTTCAGGTCGTCGATCAGGTGTCCCATCATCGGACCACCGTCAATAAACGCCGGAACTGCACAAGTCGGGCCGCCTGCAAAATCCAACAGTTCCCGTAGCGACGTCCCGATAGGTGTCGTAATGGTCATCGGTTTAGCAACCGCGCCGGTGATGGTGAAGGTCCGGGTCGTGACCGGCGTGCCTTCGACCGCGCGGGCAACGTTCATCAAGGTTTGCGGATTGTTGACCACCGCGCCGACATTGATGGGAATCCCCCCAGGAGGAACCCGTCGTCCCGTCGTCAGCCAAAGAGTAATGACTTCATCGCCGGCCGGATAAATGTCCCGCAGAATCTCGATCCGCATGTTCGCGGCCAACAGCGGCTTTAACGCCGCAATCGCCTCGCCGTACTTGGCCTTGAGGGCGATGATTCCCTCCCGGGCGCCGGTCGCCTGCATTGC
>DCTI01000014.1 GCA_002329525.1 Negativicutes bacterium UBA1444 | reverse complement strand
TGGGCCTGGTTTGCCTATATGTGTATTGGCAGCGGCTTGGTGGCCTTCACACTTTGGAATATCGGCGTGGCGGCGATTGGGCCGAATCGGGCCTCGCTGTTTATCAATCTGATTCCGCTGTTCGGCATCCTGTTTTCGGTGCTGCTGCTGGGGGAAGCCGTTGGTTGGTTTCATGGCGCGGCCGCTTTGTTGATCATTGGCGGCGTCGGCTTGGCGACCCGCGGCTGAAAAATTTGTCTGAGCGGCGGCAGGGGGCTGAGAAAAAGTTGCGGAGCCGGAGCTGGGAACAAAGAGTTGCCCAAATACAAGATACAATCCGGGAAAGAGTAAGAAATACCGAAGCAGAATAGCGGGAGGGAACAACACATGGCGGAATACGCGGTCAAAGAAGAGATTCAGTTGGCGTTCGCCAAACTGATGGAGCAGGAAGCGGTCAAGCGGGGACTTTTGTTTCTGGAAAAGGATCAGGCGCGGGCCATTGAAGAGCAGAAGGTGCTGGTGACCATTGAGGCGCCAACCTTTGCGGAAGGAAAACGGGCGCAGCATTATGCCGAGAGTCTTCGTCAACTGGGGCTGGGCGATGTGCATATTGACAGTCACGGCAATGTGCTGGGAACCCGCAAGGGGAATGGCAACGGTCCCAAGGTGCTTCTGGAAGCGCATCTGGATACGGTATTTCCTTTCGGAACGAATGTCATTCCGGTTGAAAAAGACGGCAAGATTTATGCCCCCGGCATTTGCGACGATACCCGCGGTCTCACGGCGAACCTCTCGGTGATCCGGGCTCTGCAGGAATCGGGAATCCAGACGCAGGGCGACATCGTCTTTGCGGGTACTGTTGGCGAGGAAGGAATGGGGGGCATGATGGGGATGAAGACCCTGTTGGCCGATCATCCCGACATCGCCGCGACGATTTCCATTGACGGGTCCGGTTGCGATACCATCATTTACGAGGGGACCGGGATCCGCAATTTCGAAGTCACTTATACCGGCCCCGGCGGGCATGCCTATGGCGCTTTTGGCACACCGAGCCCGTTGCACGCTGCGGCAAGGGCTGTGGCCCAGCTTAGCGACATGCGGCCGCCGAATCTTCCCAAGACAACCTTTACCGTGAGTTTGATCGAGGGCGGCCAGGCGATTCATGCCATTGCGCAAAAAGCCTCGTTTAAAATCAATCTGCGGTCGGATGATCCAACAGAACTCGATAAACTGCAAGCGCAAGCCATTGAAATTTTTGCGCGGGGCGCCCGGGAAGAAAATGACCGCTGGGGCAGTGATGCCGTCGCGGTCGAGTTTAACATGATCCTGGATATTCCGGCCGGCGCGCAGCCCGCCGGCTGCGATATGGTCCAGGCGGCCTGGCAGGCCACGGCGTNNCCGGCTGATTCCGGGCGGCTGCACCAACACCAACATGCCGATCAGCGTCGGGATTCCGGCAGTGACCCTCGGCCGCGGCGGGAAAGAGGGCGGGGTGCATAGCCTGGATGAATGGTTCGATCCCACAGGAACTTATCGGGGGCCGCAACGCTCGTTTCTGTTATTGTTGGCGCTGGCCGGAGTGGACGGCGTGATGCCGCCGATCCTGGACTAGACTTTTTTACAGGAAAACAACGGCTATTAGGTAGCAGATTAGGTAACAAAAAAGAGACTGTCGCAATCATTTTTGATCGTGGCAGTCTCTTTTCTTATTTTTGCACCAGCATATCGAATAAATTTGGAACCAGCGTCGATGCCAACAGCAACAGGGTCAGGATAATCAAAATCACCGTGAATATCCAGGCAACCACGTTATACCATGAAGAATTTGCGTACTTGCCCATAACATATTTATTGCTGGCGACGAGCACCATAAACACCAGAATCGGCGGCAGCAAAACTCCGTTGACGACTTGTGAGGCCAGCATGATGTGATACAGGGATAGACCGGGCCAAAGCACCAGACCCGCGCCAACCAGGATCAATACGGTGTAAAGGCCGAAAAATACCGACGCTTCCTCGTAGGACTTGCTGACGCCGTGTTCGAAGCCAAACGCCTCGCAAACCGCGTAGGCGGTGCTGAGGGGGAGGATAAACGCTGCCAGCATCGAGGCGCCCAATAGGCCGAAGGCAAAGAGCAGGGTTGCGTATTTCCCGGCGAATGGCGCCAAGGCAATCGCCGCATCCGTCGCCGTTTCGATGGCGATTCCATTGACATGCAGGGTGGAAGCCGTGGCGATGATGATGAAAAAGGCGACCAACCAGGTAAAAAATGAGCCGACAATTACATCCAGACGGGTGTAGTTGTAATCTGCCGCGGTGATTCCTTTGTCGACAACCGACGCCTGCACGTAAAATTGGCCCCAGGGGGTAATTNNTTCCGCGTCCCAGACAAAAGCCGGCGTGACGGATGCTTTCAGCACCTCGTCCCAGGGTGGATTGACGATCACGCCCGAAACGATGTAGCTGAAGAAGGTTAAACAGAGCAAGAAAAAGATTTTCTCGATTTTTGCGTAATCGGCTTTGATAACCAGACCCCAAACCATCACGGCCACCAGGGGTACCGAAATATAGCGGCTGACTCCGAAAATTTCAAAACTGGTGGCAATCCCGGAAAATTCCGAGGCGGTGGTGCCAATGTTGGCAATCATCAGGATACTCATGGCAAACAGCGTCCATTTTACGCCGTATTGCTCCCGGATAAGATCGGACAACCCCTTGCCGGTTACGGCGCCGGTTCGGGCCGACATTTCCTGGGCGATTACCAGACAGACGGTACTGATGAGCATGGTGAACAAAAGCGCAAAGCCGTATTTGGCCCCGGCGGCCGCGTACGTGGCGATTCCGCCGGCGTCATTATCGGCGAAAGCCGTGACAATTCCCGGTCCCATGGCCGAGAAGAACAGAGCCAGGCGGGTGCGAAAACGATTGGTTGCAACCATGGCCTCACCCCCGACGCACGGCGCGCTTATTCAGATAAACCGTCATGGCATTCGCCAGGGTGCGCTCGGGTATGAGCAAATCCAGCACATCATCCACGGTGATGATACCCATTAACAGTCCCTGATCATCAGTCACCGGCACGGCCAGCAGACTGTATTTCCGGATTACTTCCGCCACTTTTCGCTGGCTGTCATCGTAGTGGACGGAAATGATCTTCGAATGCATCAGCTGGCCCAAGTCGGTATCGGGCCGGGCGATAATCAACTCACGCAGGGAAAGAACGCCCAGAAGTTTTTTGGCATCATCCACGACGTAAAGATAATAGATGGTTTCCGCGGAAGGCGCCAGTTCCCGCAGACGGTTGATCGTCTGCTCGGCCGTCAGGGAAACCGGCAATGCGATGTATTCCGTAGTCATTAACCCGCCGGCAGTATCATCCTCATATTTCATGAGTCCCTTTACTTCTTCGGCGTCATCAGTTTCCATCAGTTGCAGCAATTCCTTGGATTTTTCCGCCGACATTTCTCCTAAAATGTCGGCTGCTTCGTCCGGCGGCATTTCTTCGAGCAAATCCGACGCATGCCCGCCTTCCAGCTGCGAAATCAGTTCCACCTGCGTGTCCAGTTCCATTTCGGCCAGCGCTTCCGCAGCCTGCTCGGTGTCCAATGATTTGAAGAAGGCAGCGCGGCTATGGTAGTCCATCTCTTCCACCAGGTCGGCGATGTCGGCCGGGTGAAGTTGCTGCAGCTCGCTTTTATCCTTGTTCAATTTTAAGTTGCCGGTCTTTGTTTTNNAGCAATCAATGACAAATCCTGTTTGCCGCCCTGTTCCGCGCAGGACAACAGGATATCGTTGACCCGTACAAGCTTGGTGCCCTTTAAATCAATGATCTGTTTATCCAGTAACCATTTTCCGACATAAAGTTCAGCCGGGCGAAGATCCGTAACCTGAATTTGACCGATTGCATGAAGCAACTGAATCCCGGCATCGTTCCAATTGGCGACTTCCGTTGCCGGGATCAGTTTATGAATATCGCTGGTATGGCGAATTCCCGTTACCCGGGGAACCTCGCCTTCCCACAGTACAACCAGGTCTCTGACCTTGCCCAGGGCGCTTCCTTCACTGTCATATATTTTTTTACCCTGCAGTTGGCTGAAGAATAATTCATTCACTTTCTTCTGCATGCTTATCCCTCCTTTGCAGATACCGGCCTTTCCGGCCGAAATTCCAGATACAACTGCTTGCTACTACTATGCGGGCCGGCATCCATTTTAACCACCTCCTTCTGAAAAAAATAAAGACCATCCCAAACGGAAGGCCTTCTCAAAAAAATGATGACCTCCCTAATCGTTGAGTTTTAGCACTGTATAACGTAGAGTCGAAACTCAGCCACCTTAAATAAAACCTTGTTTCGGTAGTATTTGTTCTACCCTTTGGCGTCTCTCGACATTTCAGGGCAGTGGCCTATGTTTATACAGGAGCCTCACCTAACAGAGAACCTGCCTGGCAGAACAAAGATAATATCCTTGCCTGTTTTCCAAGCCTATCATTCATTATACACCCGAAATTGGTTCTGTCTACAACCTCTGAAAAGGTTTGTGAACTTCAAAGTTTGACAGGCCCATTCACTCTTGGCAGTAAGACGCTCTTTTTTCACAGGATCGTTGTTCCTGCCATAGAAGCAGCGAGATGGAAAAAGCCAGCCACATGCCCCCGGCAAAATATCCCGCAACCACATCGGTCGGATAATGGACGCCAAGGTAGACGCGGCTTAGGCCAATCGCGGCAACCAATGCCGTCGCGAAAGTGACGACTGCCAGGCGCCATTGCCAACGGGGAATCTGACGGGAAATTAAAAAAGCAATCATGCCGTAAAGGCAAAGGGATACCATGGCATGACCACTGGGAAAACNNACTATACCCGGCTGCTTCCACCATTTGAAAAAGGTCCGGGCGGCTTCGTTCAAACAAGTTTTTGAGCAAAATATTTAGCAAGGCTTCACCAATCAGGCAGACGAGGAATCCTGCCAACTCCAGCCAGCGCCGATAATAAAGCAGCAAAAGCAAACCAGCGATGATGATGGCCCAGAATGGAGCGCCAAAGCCATATTCCGAGATGACGATCATTAGTCGGTCCAGTTTGGGAGTTGACAAATATTGCACCAACCAGATCAACAGGTTGTCAAAAAAGTCCATTTGATGGCGGAATATTGTTTCCCAGGCCATTTCTGCGAAAAATGTCGACAATAGTGCGCCGGCTGATACGGCAACTACTATATAACGTGCCGGCCAATGCCGTTCCACAAGCGTCAAGTATTGTTTCAAACATACCCACACCGACGGTGGAATTTTCTTTGTGATCTGGGCTACTGTCCAAATCGCTGCCGGGATAGCCGCTAAACTGACCATCCCCAAAAGTAACAGGCCGTATACTACAAAATCGACGATCGGAACATTGAGGGGGTCCAATGTCAGCATCATCCGTTCCAGTATGGCCCCCGGGTCGTGTTCGGCGTATCCGCCTAAAACGATCACAGAGCCTTTGCTGCGGGCGTTGGCGGTGAGAATCAGATTGCCGTCAACCACAACGATCCCTTTTTCCACCACTCCACTGACGGTTACGGTTCCGCCCGTTGCCAACAGCCTGCCAATGCGTCGGCCTGCTTCCACATGAATATCGCCGCGGGCGAAAAGGTCCGGCGCATTGTGCGGTAGGGCGGGTGAGGCATGAATATCGGTATTGAAAAAGAACAGGGAGAGGATTGTGCAAAGTCCCAACATAATGTTTTTAAGTCTTGTCGCTTGCCCAAATCCTATATTCACAGTGACTTCTCCTTGTGATTCCCTGACAATTTTTTCGCCGGCGTGCGGCAGGCAGCGAATGCATCGGCTGGAATCCGCTTGATTGCCAAGGCACTTCCCAGAAGCAAAGAGCCATTGTTCGCGTGCCGGTCAACTGGCGAGGGGAAATTCCAGCTCAATCCGCGTACCTTCACCCGGACGGCTGTCGACCCTAACCTGCGCGTTGTGCAGACGGAGGATTTGCCGGGCAATCGCCAGGCCGAGACCTGAACCGCCGCTGTCGCGCTGGTGGGCCTTGTCCGCTTTGTAGAAGCGTTCCCAGATGAAGGGCAGATCTTCCGGAGAAATTCCGGGGCCGGTATCCTGAATGATACAGCGGATACGATCGGGTCCATTTTGATCCAGTGTCAGATGGACGCTGGCGCCGACCGGCGAGTGTTTGACGGCATTATCAAGAAAAATGAGCAAGAGCTGGATCAGCCGGTCGCGATTGCCGGGAACCGACGGCAAATTTTCCGCGATCTGGTTGGTCAGCGTGATTTTCTTGGCCTCGGCCAGGGGTTCGATCAAGTTGAGAACATGTTTTGCCACCGCCGACAATTGAACCGGGGACAATTCACCGGCGATTTTGTCGCTCTGCAGGCGACTGAGCGTCAACAGGTCCTGAATTAACCGTTCGAGCCGGATAATCTCGGTCTTGATTAAATTTTGGCATTGGCTGACTTGCTCGGGTTGGCGAATGATCCCGTCGATCATGGCCTCGATATAACCGCGGATTACCGTGAGTGGGGTGCGCAGTTCATGGGAAACATTGGCGATGAAGTCACGACGCAGCTTCTCCGTCTTGCCGACCTCAAGCATGTAGTCGCCGAGGTCACTGGCCAATCCATTGATGGAATGTCCCAACTCGCCAATTTCGTCCTGACTGGAAATTTCGACGCGGGCGCTGTAATCGCCCTTGGCGATGGCGGCGGCGGTATCCTGCATGGCGCGCAGCGGCTGTACCAGACTGCGCGTGAATAGCCTCACCACCGCGAAGGAGACCAGCAGGCCAATGAGTGCGCCGATTCCCGCAAACAGATAAATGTGGGACAGAAAATCCTGAACGGCAGCCACCGGCGCATTCAAGAGCACGGCCCCGTCCACTTTGCCGTCGGCCCGAAGAATCGGCACGCCAACCACGACCATTTGCTCTTCGTAAATGGGATGCTCAATGACTTGGCTAAGGACTTCCCCCCGGTAAACCGGGTCCAGACTGTTCAGCAGGGCACGGAGGGGACTGGCCGGAGGAATTTCCATGTCGGCAGAAGGCGGAACCGTTCCTTTCATTCTGCCGGGCCCCATGCGGCCCATCCCCAATCCTTTTCCCATTCCCATCCCCATTCCAGTGCGGCCTATGGATACTTCAACCGGTCGCCGCGAGGCGTCCAATATCCAAATGCGGGCGTCCAGGTAGGTGTCCAGTTCGTTGAGAATGAGGTTGAGCCGGGCGTCGGACGGGTTGTTTTTCCGGGCGTTGCTGATTCGCTCGGCGATGTCGGACCCCTTTCGGATCAGTTCCTGTTCTTTGGCGGCAATCACCCGGCTTTTCAAGAAAGCGGAAGCGCCCAACAGAATCGAAGCCAGCACGATGGTGAGGACCAGCATGAATCCGGCCACCAGGCGCATCTGGAAAGACAGTCGTTTCAGCATGATTCAGTTCCAGCCTTCTTTTCGGAATCAAAACGGTAGCCGACACCCCAGACAGTGGTGATGTTCCAGCCGGAGGCGGCGTCGTTGCGGAGTTTGGTGCGCAGACGCTGCACATGGACATCGACGGTTCGGGTATCGGCCTCGGCGCCATATCCCCACAGAGCGGACAATAGAGATTCCCGGGTGTAGATGTGGCCGGGATGGGCGGCCAAAGTATGCAGCAGGTCGAACTCCCGGGCGGTAAGCTCGATTTCTTCGGCGCCGATCTTGACGGTACGGGCGGCGGCATCGATGGACAGAGCGCCGAAAGACAGGGCCGGTGTGTCCGCCGCGGCAACCGTCGCTGTCGGCGGTTGAGCGGTGCGGCGGAGGATGGCCTGCACCCGGGCTACGACTTCCCCCGGTGAAAACGGTTTGGTGACGTAATCATCCGCGCCGGTCTCAAACCCGACGAGCTTGTCGTCGTCTTCCACCCGCGCCGTCAGCAGGATGATTGGCGTAGCGGCCAAATTACGGATCTGGCGGGCGGTCTCCAGGCCATCCAGAACCGGCATCATGATATCCAAAATAACCAGGTCGGGATGGGACTGTTGGAACAACAGCAAGGCGGCCACGCCATTTTCAGCGTCCAGAACCGTGAAACCGGCGTTTTCCAGGTAGAGCCGCAAAATTTGACGGATCTGGTTGTCATCATCAGCCACCAGAATAGTTTGTTTCATTACGCACCTCGAATGACGAATGTGAAAAGTTGAATCCGGCGGCAGCGTCGGCTTGACTTGCCGGTTTCAGTCGGGAAAGGGAAGATTTTGCCCCTGTTCTTCGTGGGCTACGCCATCGCGCAAGCGATACAGGCGCTTAAACCGGGGAATGATAATGTCGTCGTGTGTCACGACCATGATGGCGGTCTTGAACTCCTGCGCCAGCCGGGTGAGCAGCTTGATAACGATGAGGGAACGTTCACTATCGAGCGGCGCGGTGGGTTCGTCCGCCAGAATAAAGGGCGGCTGATTGGCCATGGCCCGGGCGATGGCGACGCGTTGCTGCTCGCCGCCCGAAAGCTCGGCTGGTTTTGCGTGGGAGCGATGATCGACTTCCAGGACGGCCAATAGTTCTTTAGCCCGCTTACGGGCCTCCTCGTTTGATTTCCCGGCGAGCATCGGCAGGAGGGCGACGTTGTCAAGAACGGACAGAAACGGAATCAGATAGGCGGCCTGAAAAACAAAGCCGATCTTGTCCCGGCGCAAGGCCCGCAAGTCATTGATTTTCCAGCCGTTGTCGAATACGGTTTCGCCATTCAGGGCGATGCGGCCGGAGGTGGGATCGATGACAGCGCCCAAACACTGCAGCAGGGTGGTTTTGCCGGAACCGCTGGGACCGAGCAGGCCGACGACTTCGCCCGGATTGACGTAAAGGGAAACGTTTTTCAGGGCGTGGACGGCAGTGGAACCGCTGCCGTAAGTTTTGACGAGATTTTCCATGCGAATCGCTTCCATGCTAACCGCCGATCGCCGAAGCCGGCTGAACTTTCAGCGCGGCCCGGATGGCAATGAGGCTGGCCAGGGAACAGATGGCGATGACGATCAAAAAGGAAATGAAGGCATCGAAGGGGAGGAGTTCCACCCGTTTCGGGAACAGTGGGGAAATCAGCGTGGCGGTCGCCTTGCCGACGACAAACCCAATGATGCCCAGCCCCCAGGCCTGTTGCAGAATCATGGCGACGATGGTGGAATTGTTGGCGCCGATCAGTTTGAGAACGGCGATTTCGCGGATTTTTCCCATGGTCATGTTATAAATGATGAGAGCGATGATGGCGGTGCTAACGATGGCCAGAATGACCATGAACATGCCAAGCTGACGCAGGGCGTTGGCAATGACCCGAACCTGCAGGATTTGCCGCATCTGTTCGTAGCTGTACACTTCGAAGTGCTTCCAGCGTTTGATGGTCTCCGCCACGACGGCCGGATCATAACCGGGTGTCACTCGGACCAGCACGGCGTTGACCTTTTGGTTGGATTGCTGCGCTTCGGTGACGGCCTGCAACAAGCCGGGCGAGCCGGGGCGGTTCAGTTTGGGGTTGGCGCTTAAGCGGTTGCGCTCGTTGTAGATGGTGGTATTGTCCTTCTGAAACTGGATGTCCTGCATATCCTGCATGGTGACGAAGACGACCGGATCGCCGCCGGATGAAACCATTCCTTTGGTCAGGCCAACCACCGTCAGCTCGGTGCGGCGGATGCTGATTTTGTCGCCGAGGCGAAACCCGGTTTTGATGTCGGCGATCGCCTCGTAGCGGGATTTTGCCACGGGCCGGCCGGCGATCAGATAGGGAGGTTCCCCGGGTTGATCGTGCTCAAAGCCCGCGACTTGGGCGCGAACATCCTTGTTCGCATGCCGCACCTGAACCGTTAAATAAGCGACGTTGCTGGCCTGGGCCACGCCCGGCAAGCCGGTGATATTTCGGTAGACATCGTCGTATAGCGTCGAAGATTCGGCATAGGGTCCCATGGTGCCTTCCTGCACTACCCAAAGATCGGCATGGGTGCCGCGGATCAGGGCGATAGCGTCGTCGAGCATGCCACGAACCAAACCGGTCATGGTCAACGTAACACCGATGAGCAGGCCGAGGCCGACCGCCGTCAGAACGTAGCGCACCCAACTGTGGGAGATTTCCTTGACAGCCAGGTTGATCATGGCTGATTCCCCACCCGAACCTTCATTCCGTCCCGCAGAAGTTGCTGGCTGTAGACCGCGACGATATCGCCGGGATTCAGTCCGCTCATGATCCGCACTTTGCCGTCCAGGGACTGGGCCCCGGTTTCTACCGGCTGGAATCGCAGCCGGCCGGCTTCGACCAACCAGACGCCGGGCTGTTTTCCCTGTTTCTTTACGGCGGCGGCCGGCACAACAACGGCATCGGCGACCTCGGGAAAATGAATGCTCACTTCGGCCAATTCGCCCAACGGCAGGGTGCCGGGCGATTCATTGAAAGCGACGGCGACGAACCGTTCTTCGGTGACGT
>DCTI01000049.1 GCA_002329525.1 Negativicutes bacterium UBA1444 | reverse complement strand
GAAAAGGCCCAGGAGACCTTTGACAAGGAAAAAACTCTTGCCATGCAGCAAAAGCTGAGCAAGAACGAATTCACCCTGGACGATTTTCTGACGCAGATGCAATCCATTCGTAAGATGGGATCCTTCGAGCAGCTGCTGGGAATGATTCCCGGCCTGGGCGGCAAGATGAAGCAGATTCAAGATATGCAGATTGATGAAAAGGACTTCAAACGCGTTGAGGCCATCATTCAGTCCATGACGAAGCGAGAGCGGCAGGATCCTTCCATTGTGAACGGGAGCCGCCGTAAACGGATTGCGACNNCCGCCGTAAACGGATTGCCGACGGCAGCGGTACCCGGGTTCAGGATGTGAACCGCTTGCTGAAGCAGTTCATGGAAGCCCGCAAAATGATGAAAAAAATGCAGGGAATGCAGAAACTTGGTCAAAAAATGTCAGGCTTCCGGTTGCCGTTTGGTCACTGAGAAACTTGCATTGATACAACCCCGCGGTTCATTATGAAAAGGAGGTGAAAAATATGGCAGTAAAAATTCGTTTGCGTCGCATGGGCGGCAAGAAAGACTCGTTTTTCCGTATTGTGGTGGCGGATTCCCGTTCGCCGCGTGACGGCCGTTTCATCGAATCGATCGGCTATTATGATCCCACGACGAATCCGGCGATTGTGAAGCTGGATGAGGAAAAGGCCGTGGAATGGATGGCCAAGGGAGCCCAGGTCACCGACACCGTCAAGGCGTTGCTGCAAAACGCAGGGACTCTGCAAAAACTGGCGGAACAGAAACAACAGGCCCGGAAGGAGGGCTAACCGGCGTGAAGGAACTCATTGAACTTTTGGTCCGGTCCTTGGTGAAAAATCCGGATCAAGTTTGCGTCGCTGAGCGCGAAGAGAACGATACCTGGATTTATGAAGTCACCGTTGCCCAGGAAGATATGGGCAAGGTTATCGGGAAGCAAGGTCGTATTGCCAAAGCGATCCGTACGGTTGCCAAGGCGGCGGCTACCCGGGAAAACCGACGGGTGATGGTGGAGATTGTCGGATGAATACAATTACGTTAAAATGTCCGGTAACCATTAAGTCCAAGGTTACCGAGACTCTGAAAGAGCAGCTGGTCGCTGAAATCAAGGAAGCGATGGCGAAAATCGACATGGAGCTCCAACAAATCGAGTTTCACGCGAAACGCCTGATGACGGAACAGGTTCGTTCCGATGTTCAGGGGCTGACCGCACTGCGGCAGCAAATCGACGCTGAAAAACAGAAGCGGCTGGAGCTTAAGACCCACATGCAGGAGAAACTGAAGGAGACCAGTCAACTGGAAATCGGCGCTGAAATTGTCCAGGGAACGATGGAACAGCTGGTAACGGTCACGGAAGGCGATGACCTGCAAAAACTGATGAGCCGGGAAATTTTACTGGAAGATGGTAAAATACTGGCAATTCGGGAATGAGATGATGGCGCAGTGAAAGACGAGCTGATCGCTGTAGCCAAAATTTTGTCGCCGCACGGAGTCCGTGGAGAGGTGAAACTTTTGCCTCTCACGGACTTTCCGCATCGATTCGCCCAAACCGAATATCTGTTGCTGGCGGATCGGCGCAAGTTGTATCTGGAATCCGTCCGGATTCAAAAGAATGCAATAGTGGTCAAGTTTCGCGGCATGGATATTCCGGAGGACTGGATCCCCTTTCGTAACAAGGAACTGTACGTGACGGAAGATGACCTGATGCCATTGCCGCCCGGGCAATATTACATTCACCAGATCGTCGGCCTGGAAGTTATTGATGAACAGGGAAAGAACCTCGGTCGCATCGTCGATGTGCTGCAAACCGGCAGCAACGATGTGTATGTCGTTAAGACTCCGGAGGGCAAAGAACTGTTACTGGCGGCCATCGAATCCGTTATCCGGGAGATTGATATCGCAGCGGGTCGGATGAGCGTGATTTTGCCGGAGTATTGGTAGCCGCAATGCGCATCGATATTGTTTCGTTGTTTCCGGAAATGTTCGGCGNNTTTTGGACTGCAGCATTATCGGTCGAGCGAGAGCAACCGGACTGGTTGAAATTTCCGTAATCAATCCCCGGGATTTTGCAACGGACCGGCACCATATCGTCGATGATTACCCGTTTGGCGGCGGCTCCGGCATGGTGATGAAGCCGGAACCTCTTTTTTCGTGCGTGGAAAGCTTCTTTGACGGGACAAGGACGAATAGCGGACAACGCCGCGTTGTTATGATGAGCCCGGCTGCGCCCCGCTTTTGCCAAGCGGACGCCGAACGACTGAGGCAATTCGAACAGCTTGTTTTAGTCTGTGGCCACTATGAGGGGATCGACGAACGAGTCAGAGACCATTTGTGCGACGAGGCGCTGTCAGTTGGCGATTATGTTCTGACCGGCGGTGAATTGCCGGCCATGATCGTAACCGATGCCGTGGTCCGCTTGATTCCCGGAGCACTGGGTGCTGCGGACTCGGCGGAGCTTGACTCTTTTTCCTCGGGCCTGCTGGAATATCCCCAATATACCCGACCGCGATCATTTCGGGACTGGGAAGTGCCCGAAGTGCTATTGTCCGGCAACCATGCCGAGATCGCCAAGTGGCGTCGGCAGGAAGCGTTGCGCCGTACTTGGTTGATAAGGCCGGATTTGTTGGATACTTTTCCGCTGACGGCGGCAGATCGGCAATATTTAGCGTCCCTAAAAAAAGGTGACGAGTCGGAACCTTAATCTGCTTGCCATCCACCCAAGTTTATGATACAATTCTCATGTTTATACAGGATGGTCCTCTGTGCGGCTCAGGCTGGCAAGAACATCCGAAGAAGGAGGAGCATTCATGGACATTATCAGAATTCTGGAGCAGGAACAATTACGGACAGATATCCCCGAATTCCGGCCGGGCGACACGGTCAGGGTACAAGTCAAAGTTGTTGAGGGGAGCCGCGAGAGACTCCAGGCGTTTGAAGGCCTCGTCATTGCCCGCAGCGGCGGCAGTTCCCGCGAAACGTTCACGGTTCGCCGCATTTCCTACGGTGTAGGCGTGGAACGTACTTTCCCGGTTCATTCGCCCCGTGTGGACAAAATTGAAGTCGTTCGTCGCGGTGTGGTCCGCCGGGCGAAACTCTTCTATCTGCGGGATCTGACAGGAAAAGCAGCCCGTATCAAAGAAAAACGATAGTCAAAGTCGATGGAAAAGGGACTGCTTGCAGTCCCTTTTTCTTCATTCGCGGAGAGGTTGTGTTGGTTTGGCTACAATAAATTGGAGCGAAGAAATCAAAGATTGGGCAGTTTCGATCCTGATCGCTGTCGCCTTGGCGTTGTTCATCCGTTATTTTATTGTCGAACTGTATCTGGTGGAAGGCCCGTCCATGCGACCGACGCTGGTCAATAGCGAACGCCTGGTCGTGAATAAGTTCATCTATTATTTCCGTCAGCCGGAACGGGGAGAGATCTTGGTGTTTCGCTATCCCCGGGATCCGAGCCGTGATTTCATCAAGCGGGTCATTGGCGTTGCCGGCGATACGATCGAAGTTCGGCAGGGCCAGGTCTATCGAAATGGTGAACTGTTAAATGAACCTTATATTCTGGAGATGACCCGGGGCAACTTCCCTGCATCCAAGGTTCCAGAGGGCCATTTGTTTGCTATGGGCGACAACCGGAATAATTCGGAAGACAGTCGGTCCCGGGCAGTTGGCTTTGTTCCGCTCAATATGGTAAAGGGTAAAGCCATGTTGGTGTTTTGGCCGCCATCCCAGTTCAAGACTCTACCGTGACGGCCGCCGATGAGTAAGACGATTCAGTGGTATCCCGGCCATATGGCCAAGGCCAAACGCATTGTTGCCGAAGACCTAAAAGTGGTGGATGTGGTGGTGGAGGTGCTGGACGCGAGATTGCCCCGCAGCAGCTCCAACCCGGTATTGAAGGAAATGATCGGGGTACGTCCGGTCGTTGTGGCGCTCAACAAGTCGGACTTGGCAGATCCGGCCATGAATGAAGCGTGGGTGAATTATTTCGAAGCAACGGGCCGACCGGCGGCGTTGATCAATGCCGTGGACGGCAGAGGAATCCGGCAGTTGATGCAGAAAGTACGCCAGGCCGGATCGGCTGCGCTGGCCAAGTTACAGAACAAGGGATTGCGACCGCGACCGGTTCGGGTGATGATTATTGGCATTCCGAATGTCGGCAAATCGTCGCTGGTCAAC
>DCTI01000260.1 GCA_002329525.1 Negativicutes bacterium UBA1444 | reverse complement strand
AATCGCGGCGCTGCCGTTCAGAGTGGCCTGCGTCGATTTATGGCTCAACCCGTTGATCGTATCGGCAGTGGCCGCCACTTCCTCGGCGCTCGCCGAAACTTCCTGCACAACCGCCGAAGTATCATTGACCGCGCCCAGCTGCCGGGATGCCCCTTCCGCCACTTCCGTGATCGCCTGGGCGACCTGGTGACTCACATCGGCGGACTGCTCGGCGCTCGCCGTCAATTCCTCGGAAGAGGCCGCCAGAGTCTGTGACAGCTCATGGACATGTTTGACCAATTTGCGCAGTTCACCGACCATAGTGTTGAAGTCGTGCGACAATACGCCAACTTCGTCTTTGCTTTCCACGTTTACTGTACGGGTCAGATCGCCGCCCGCTACCGCGCCGACCGCCGCGCCCAGCTTGAGCAGGGGCCCGGTGATGCGCCGCGCCATGAACATCGTGGCTACAAATGCCAGGACCAGCGCCAACATTGTAGCCACGCCCACCGCCAGGCCCATTTTGTTGCGGGCGGCATGGGCATCGGCCAGGGATTTCCCGGCAAACAGAGCGCCGATGGGTTTTCCTTCCGGTCCGACAATCGGTTCATACGAAGTCAGATAGGACATGCCGAGGATTGTGGCCTCGCCGTCAAAACGTTTTCCCTGGTTCAAAACTAAATCCGCGATTTTCGGATCCAGCTTGGTTCCCACCTGACGCTGACCATTCAACACGATGGTGGTGGACTCGCGAACATCACCCAGAAACAGGGTAGCGTCAATCTTGAACTTTTTCTTCGCATCATCCACCGTTTCGTTGCGGCTGAGGGTAACGCCGGGCGAGATGACGCCGACAATACGTCCCTGGGCATTGCGCACCGGCGCGCCGGCCTTGGCCGACAGCTTGACGGTCGTGCCCGGCTCGATCGCCGCGGTGGCGTTTCCCTTCAGGGCTTCGCTGACCCCCTTTTGATTGATGACACTATCCCCATGTTTGGTGGGTTCATGCACGCGGGCAATGACCCGGCCAGCGTCATCCACGATCATGACGGAATCAATCGGCGCATCCTTGAGGATTCGGTTCATCACGGCCAACACCTGCGCCGTATCTTTCGCCTCGACCGTCCGGATCACATCCGGATTGGCGGCCAGCATCAGCGCTTTGGCTTTCATGTCCTGTTTCGCCTCTTCCAACAGGTTGTTCAACCCTTCAACTCCGGAGCGGGCTTGTTCCTTAGCGGATGAATCGGCGTAATCCGTGAAGAAATATAGTACGGCGCCCATGGTTGCCGCCGCCACCACCACGAGCATGACGGCAACGAATACGATCAGTTTGGTCCGGATTGAATTGAACATGGAATCATCCTCCTTGTGGTTATTGCTATTTTCGGGCAGGAATCTATTTTTACGGCGCATTCCGCTGAGCAG
The DNA here is from genome assembly GCA_002329525.1 of Negativicutes bacterium UBA1444. Lineage (GTDB taxonomy): Bacteria > Bacillota > Negativicutes > UBA1444 > UBA1444 > UBA1444. Next base: position 12,701 of record DCTI01000260.1, on the reverse strand, counting down.
TTGCGCCGCTGGTCACGGATCCCGGTATTGTTCGGCAACCTGCCGGATTTCATCGATATGGTCGATGAAGAGTTTCACGATAGCCGGGTCGAACTTGCGACCGGCTTCGTCGCGGATATGCTCGAAAATCTTCGTCGCCGGCCACGGGTCCTTATAAATCCGTTTGGTTCCCAGTGCATCGAACACGTCGACCAGAGCCACGATTCGACTGTATTGACTGATGTCTTCGCCGTGGAGTCTCCGGGGATAGCCGCTGCCATCATAATTCTCGTGATGTTCCCTGGCGATGGTTGCCGCCATTTGTAAGAGCGGCCGTCTGGACCGGCACAACAGTTCATAACCGAGCTGACTATGAGTCTTCATGATTGCAAATTCATCGTCCGTCAACGGCCCCGGTTTATTCAGGATCGCATCGTCGACCGCCAGTTTCCCGAGATCGTGCATGGCGGCCGCCAGGCGGAGCGAATCCACTTCCGGCTGGGACAGGCCGCATTTTTCGCCCAACAGGGCCGAAATCTCCCCCACTCGCCGGACATGGTGTCCGGTTTCCACAGAACGGTTTTCGGCGATTTCGCCCAACGCGTACAGCAACTCCCGCTGGGTGGCGTCAATTTCCCGGTTCAAATTATGTATCGTGGATAACGCCCGAAACGAACGCAGCGCGCTGATCACGACCGTTCGCAGGCTCCGGGCTGTCAGTTCGGTTTTTTCCCGATAATCGTTGATGTCATAATCCAGCGTGACCCGTTCTTCCGGCGCCTGGCCGGGATGTCCCGTCCGCAGGACAATCCGGATTCGGTCATTTTTCAGCTCTTCCCGGATCTGACGAACCAGTTGCAACCCGGCATTGTCATTTTCCATCACCACATCGAGCAACGCGATCGCCACATCCGGATTCCGGCGGAGCAGCTCCCGCCCCTCCGCCGCCGAATAGGCGCTGAGAAATTCCAGACCGCGCGACTCGAACTCCAGCCGTTTCAGGGCCAATACCGTCACGTCGTGGACATCCTGCTCGTCATCGACAATCAGGATTTTCCACTTCCCCACCGGCCGTATAATCTCATCCAGAATCTCGTTGCCGTCATCATCCTCCGCAAACAACAGACGATCCATAAGTTCACCTCATCCCCTGGGCGGGAAATTGAACGGAAAAAGTTGTCCCCTGCCCGGCTTCGCTGGTGCAGGCGATCGTCCCGCCAAAATTTTGAACCACAATATTATAGACCACCGACAAGCCCAGACCGGTCCCACCGCAGCCCCGCTTGGTCGTGAAAAACGGATCGAATATTTTGGGCAGATGTTCCGCCGGAATTCCCCGACCGTTATCCGAATAAGTCAGATGGATATTGTCGGCCTGCTTATGGATGGAAATGTCGATCATGCCTACGCTGTCCGGTTCAAAGGCATGAACCAACGAATTCATCACCAAATTGGTGATAATTTGCGCAAACGCGCCAGGGTAGCCGTCGATTTCGACATAATCGTCACAGTCGACCCGAATTTCGTGCCGCGTCTTTTTCAGTCGCGGATTCATGCTCAGCAAAACTTCGCTGAGATATTGCCGGGCATTGAATGTGCGCCGGGTTTCGCTGGCCTGATCCACCGAAACTTGCTTGAAACTTTTAATCAACTGGCTGGCCCGTTCCAGATTTTTCAGCAGGATGTCGGCGGCTTCCGTCATATCCTCCAGATAATCCGTCATATCTTTACGGCGCGGCGCGCCGGTCGTGCACAATTCCCGAAACTGCTCCGTGATTTGTTTGAGATGCGAGGCGGCAGTGACGCCAACACCAACCGGGGTGTTGATCTCGTGGGCAACCCCTGCAACCAGACCACCCAGGGCCGCCATCTTTTCCGACTGGATCAGGTAGTCCTGCATACTTTTCTGCTGATCCAAGGATGCCTTCAATTCGTGTTCCGCGCGCTGCCGTTCCGACACTTCCTGCTGAAGCTGATCATTCGCATGAAGCAGGGACTCATTCATTGCCGTCAATTCTTCATTCATGGCCGTCATTTCTTCGTTCATGGCTGTCAGTTCCTGATTCAGCGCGTTAAGTTCCTGGGTCCGTTCCTCCACCCGGCGTTCCAGCGTCTCGTTGACTTCCCGTAATGCAGTTTCCGCCTCAGTCAGCCGGGTAATGTCAATGCCGATTCCCGTCAGATAAGGATTGTCGTTGATGGTTAGACCGACAGCCGTGAAAAACATTGTAAAAGGTGTTCCATCCTTGCGCCGCAGATCCACTCTAAATTCTGTCGCGTTGCCTTGCATTGCTTTGGCGGCTTCCTTGACGACCATTCCCTGAACTTTCTTATCCACCATGAACCAGTCCATTAGATGCATTCCCCGGATTTCATCGGCAGAATAACCGGTCATGGTTTCATGCCGCTTGTTCCNNGGCCTGACGACGGTCGTGCAGTTCGGCTTGCACCTGCTGAAACAAAGTCGCGTTTTCCAAAGCGATGGAGGCAAAGGCGGCGAATTGGTCGAAGGCCGCCAATGTTTCCCCTTTGACCGGAAACAGGCTGTCGTTCCAGGAAATCTGGATCATGCCGACTATTTTCCCCGATACATGCAATGGCGCCATAATGAGCGTAGTCATGCGGTCCAACTGCGGATCGGCGATACGGTGCGGCCAGACCCGATAATCCTCGACAATTTGAACCTGACCCGTTCGCCAGACTTCGCCGGCCAACCCTGCCGTCAACGGCAACCGAAGGCCGATGCGGGCAGCCTGAATTCCCACACCATACCGTAAAACCGTCCATTCCGGTTCTTTCTCATCCAACAGCGAAATTCCGCCATTGGCGGCACCCATGAACTGAGTCGCATGGTGCAGGATTTCCTGCAGCAGAAGTTCTTTATCCGTCTGGCGTAACAATTTCCCCGACAATTTCTGCAGTCGGCGCAGCAGTTCATTTTCCCGGTTAACCCTTTGCTGCAGTTCGAGATTTGCCCCCAGCATCGCTTCATCCTCCGTGATTCAGCAGTATCGTCCTTCGTTGTCGGACAGTCTCCCGCTCCGGTTCATGGAGCGGGCCGCCAGTTTTCGTGACGGCCCGTGTCGTTACTTTTATTCTTATATCCGAAATTTTCCCATAGCGGTTTGCAATTCGCCNNATCGCGGAAGCGATTTCTTCGGTCGACGCGGATTGCTCTTCGGTCGCAGCCGATACGTTCTGGGCCTCCGCGGCGGCATTGCGGCTGACCGACTCTACCGCTTTCATGGATTCCACGATCCGCTGACTGCCGACGGCAATCTCGCCCAGCGCCTTCGAAATTTCCCCGACCTGCCGGGTAACGGACTCGACCAGCGTACGGATCTCACCAAAGCCGGTGCCGGCCTGGCCGACCAAGTTGACGCCCTGATCGACTTCCTGGATGGTATTGCCGATGACACCGACCACGTTCCGGATATTGTTGTCATTGGTGCCAATCAATTCCTTGATCTGACGGGCCGCCTGCTCCGATTGTTCCGCCAACTTGCGGACTTCTTCCGCCACCACGGCGAATCCTCGTCCCTGCTCACCGGCGCGGGCGGCTTCGATCGCCGCGTTCAGTGCGAGCAGATTGGTCTGGCCGGCGATGCTGGAAATGAGGCCGACGATAACTTCGATCTGCCGCGAACCGGCTTCGAGATCGCCGGCGGCGCCTTGGGCCCTTTGCGCTTCTTCGCCGATGTTCTTCATCTGAGAGATCGCCCGGTCGACCGAGTTCTGACCTGCCACCGTCGCCTGAGCGGTAGCGCTGGCCTTGCCGGACATTTCCTGGGCGGTGGCCGCCAATTGTTCCATGGTCGCCGAAATTTCCTGCACAATCGCCGATGTATCATTGACCGCTTCGACTTGTTTTTCCGCGCCATGCGCCATATCGGTCACGGATGCCGCCACCTGGTTGGACGCCTGGGCTGACTGCTCGGCGCTGGCGGTCAGTTCTTCCGAGGAAGCCGCCAACTGCTCCGCGCTTTGTGACACCTGACCGATCAGTTGGCGCATGCTCTTCAGCATCCGGTCAAACCCGCGGCCCATATCGNNAGCCAGGTAACGAGGATCGATATCCCGGTCGAAGTGGCCGTTGGCCATATCGTCCAAACGGGCGCTAACGGTTGCCAGCGGTTTGGTGATCATCCGGGTCAGGAAGAAACTGATGCCCATGACCAACAATAGAGCGATAATACTGAGGATAATCGTTGTTGTCTTGACCGTGCCGACCGTGGCTGTCGATTGGTCAATCCGTTCATTAATAGCTTTTCGGTTTTCCGCCACTTGGGATGCGGTTGCCTTGTTGATGGCCTCTGAGATCGGCACCAGTGTCGTGCCGATTTGTGTAAACTGGTCTTCCAGGGTTTTCAGTGCCGTCGCATTGACATTGGCGCTGTTTTTTTCCTGTACGGCCTGCTTCACCACCGGAAACAGTTTGTTTTGGACGTCATCTTTGTATTGCTTGATGTTGGCAACCAGTTTTTCAATTTCGGCTTTTTTCTCGGGGCGGGCCACCTGCAATAATGCCGTAGCTTCCTTACTCGCTTCGTCCATCTTGTCGCCGAATTGCTTGACAAAGTTATCTCTGCCGTACACCATATAACCCCTGGCCGCCAATACCCCTTCCGTAAACGCCTTGTCCACGGCGCTCGCCCTTTCCATGCGCTCGCTGGCTCGGTCTATGCCGCCAACCTGGTCCGCGATATTGCCGGCCGAATAGAACGAGACTCCACCCATCACTGCCAACACCAATATGACCACTAAAAAGCCCAAGCCGATTTTCATCCCGACTCTCATATTCTCGCCCTCCTCTTTGNNTTTTTTTTTGACATCGTTTTATAGTTTTTCTGTCTGTTTCACTTTTTCGGTTGTTCCCGACTAACGCGCCTCAACAGTTCTTCCGGGCACATTCCCTCCTGTTCGGCATCCACAGCTTCCTTGTACTGAACAACCGGATTCCAACCGGTACTCGCCAAGGTCTGGCTCAGCTCCTGCGTCATATTTGTAAATACTCGCCAAGTTTGACTTTCTTGATGCCGCCAGATTTCATATGATTCCTGTTTCATCCCCACCGCCCCTCGCGAAATGAAATCACTCCCCGGCTGAACCTTTTCAGCCTTAAGGATAATTACACTTGTATCGCCGCCAAATTTCTTGATTAACCTTTAGTTTAATTTTAGAGTGCCTGTCGGTTTCTGGCCATTCGAAACGTTACCCAAAAAACCGCACAAAAAAACCCTTCTTTTTATCTCTGAAAGATAAAAAGAAGGGTTTTGACCTTCACTTCGGCGATCAGTCGCCCTTTTCGTCGCGCAGCTTCATGAGGTGCACGGCTGTCGCCACGGCCATACGGACAGAAAATTCATCCAGGGAGACCCCCAGAATTTCTTCCAGCCGCTGCTTACGGAACATCAGCGTCTTATAGTGAATGCCCAATTGATCGGCCGTTTCCTTCAAATTATTGCTGTCGACCACCAATATCAAGGTATCCAGGTATTCTTTCCGCTTTTTGTTATCATAGCTCAGCAGTTTCCCCAAGGTGCGCTCGATGTAGGCATCGATTTGTTGTCGGTTCTGCAGAAAGGGAAGCAGCTGGAACACACCCATGTCCAGATAATGATACCGCTGTTGTCCCGGCCAGATTCTGCGTCCGGTGGTCACCGCCAGCACCGCCTGGCGGTAGCGACCGCCGAAGTCCGTCAAGGTCATGCCGCGTTCCGCAATGCCGACAGAAACCGAAAAATCCGGTGTAAAGCGGGCAACGGCTTGTTGGATTTTCTCCGCCCGCCGCATCTGTGCGTCTTTGTCCAGCAACAATTCCAGACCGTCGAAGGACAGCAGGCCGATGCCTTCGGCGCTTTCCCAGCTGACGCAGTCTTCGTCCGCTAGTTCGTCGACCAGATTGTCCAACAACGTCTGTATTTCATCCCGCCGTTCGGACCAAAGTTGCCACGGCTCTCCCCGATAAGATTCGATCATGACCAGATAACACACGAACGGTTCAATGACCCGCATTCCCAACATCCGGGCGCTAGCTCGCAAAGTTTGTTTGGAAGGCAGTTTTTCCAGAATCAGTTCATTCAGCAAATCATTTTTCTTTTTGCGCTCGTAGGATGCTTTTAGGAGCCTCTCCTGCCGGCGCCGTTCTGTCATATCAGTAAATGCTGTCAGCACGTTATCGCCCATAAGAATTCCGGAAATCTCAGCAACTCGTTCTTCGCCGTTTTTACAAGAAATTTTGTACTCGCCGCCTTCAATGTCTTTTCCATTCTGCCTTGCCCGAATCAACGCTTGTTCCCAGTTCGTCCGGACAAACTGACGATATTTTTCATCCGGGTAGGCCTGCCGCCACCATTCTTCAATATTCGGCAGGTCTTCCGCTGTATAGCCGAAGGTTTCGGTAAAGCGGTCATTAATGTAGCCGACATCGCCGGTCTGGTTCATGAAGGCCAGCGGCAGCGGAGTCTTCTGTACCAGACGTCGGAACTGTTCCTCCCGTTCCCGTAGTGCCTGTTCGCCTGCAGTCGCTCGGTGATATCCTCTTTCACCGCCACAAATCGGCTAATCTGGCCGGTCTCGTCGCGAACCGGCGAAATGATCGCCGATTCCCAGTAATAGGAACCATCCTTTTTCACATTTCGCACGGTTCCCTGCCAGGAATCCCCTTGCGTTATGGTCTCCCACAGTTCTGTATAAGCGGTGGACGGCTTGTCGGGGTCCTTGAGAAAGCGCGGGTTGCGGCCGATGCTTTCCGCCAGCGTGTACCCGGTAATTTCCGTAAATTTGGCGTTCACGTATTCGATATTGCCGTCACGGTCGGTGATGATTACCGATGCGGCCACGTTTTCCACCGCCAGCTGCATGGTCCGCAATTCCCGCTCCCGGATCTTGCGATGCGTGATGTCGCGCAGACTGGCTCGTCGGCCGAGATACTCGCCGACGGAATCGTAGACCGGTCGGCAGGCATGATTAACCCACCGGGTTTCCCCGAATCGGGCGATAATTCGAAAATCCAATTCTTCCCAAAGCATTTCCGTCTTACGGTGGACTGCCTCAAAATGGCGCCGCATCATCTCCCGATCTTCCGGATGGATGATGTCCCGCAACAGTTGGGGATTCTGACGGAACTCGGCCGCACTGTAACCGGAGATCCGCTCGCAGGAAGGCGAAACATATTCCAGCGTTCCGTCCGGCAGAATCCAATATTGCCAATCGTACGTGAAGTCGGCAATCGTGCGGAAACGTTGCTCGCTCTTGTGCAACTCCGCTTCCTGCACTTGCCGGTGCTCCGTGATGTCCTGGGCGAACACGGACACTCCCGTGATGATTCCCGCCCCATCGTACACAGGATTGTGAACGATCGCAAAATAACCGCGATGCAAGGAATCCTTTCCGGAATAGGCCGTCTCCAGAAAGGTTTCTCCCCGCAATGCCCGGTCCAGATTATGTTTGGCCGCCCGCCAGTCCTCCGGAACAGTCATGTATTCCGCCAAACTATGGCCGATCTTGATCTCGGCGCCATAGAGATTGCGCATGAATGCCGCATGCGCTTGGTTAAATCCTGTATAGTGGTACTGGTCATCCAGCGAAAAAATAGCGCCAGCGGCTTTGGCCGCAATTTCGCCCAGGGCCTGAGCCATAGTTGTTTTGGTGGATTCCGGCCCGTCTGGGGTTGCGGTTTTCAAGTTCTGCATGGGACACCTGCCAATCCAAAAATCCAGATTCATTATTCTCTGTATTCCAATGTATATATTTTATATCGTTATTCGTTGCGCCACCAATAAATTTCTAATTACTTTCTTGATTTTCGGGGTACCGTTTGCAGGAAATCCCATCAGAATGCCGAATGTAAAAATAGAATAAATACTACCTCTTTCAACAGGAAAGCGAATAATATATCATCGATGTCCCAAAGGCTATCATCATATGGATAAAGGGGGCTGTTCCATGATTCAGGAGATCACTGTCAACGACAAAGATGTTCTGATAATGCTCTCCGGCAGTATTTACGTGGAAGAAGCGGCACAAATCAGGGAAAGTCTGATCGGTTATATCGACAGTGGCCATAAAACTTTCATCGTTGACTTGGGCAATGTAGACTATATCGACAGTTCCGGCCTGGGAACCCTTGTCGCGATCCAGAAGCGGGCCCTGCAAAACNNATTATCAAAGGAATGAAGGGCTTGGTCAAAGATCTGTTCGAACTGACACGATTGACCAAAGTGTTTGAGATTCGGTCTTAAACGGATCGGCAAATAGTATTGCCGCTAATTTTACCTTCGAGTAACCGTTACGGGGCTGGGAAACTTGCAGAAAGTTTCCCAGCCCCGTTTTCATCCAGAACCTTCTCCGTTTACTTCAGCATATTCCGCAGCTTTTCCATTTCCTCGGCCGGCATCCCATAGGTATGTTCCTTGCCCGGGAACGTCTGTTGCCGAACTTCTTCCTTGTACTGCTGCATGGCCTGGAAGATGGCGCCGTTCATATCGGCGTATTTTTTGACGAATTTGGGCGTGAACCGGTCAAAGAAGCCCAACATATCGTGAACAATGAGTAACTGTCCGTCGCAGGGAAGCCCGGCGCCGATCGAGATGATGGGAATACGGGCTTTATCGGTAATGATGCGGGACACTTCCGGGGGAATCGCTTCCAGCAAAATTGAGAACGCACCGGCTGCCTCAAGGGCGGCCGCATCCTCAATCAGTCGGAATGCCGACTCGGCATTGCGGCCCTGCGCCTTGAAACCGCCCAGAGAAGAGATCGATTGCGGCGTCAGGCCGATATGGCCCATCACCGGGATGCCGGCGTTGACGATGGCCCGCACCGTATCCGCCATGATGGCGCCGCCTTCCAGCTTAACAGCATCGGTTCCGGCTTCCTGCATGAAACGCCCGGCATTGCGCACGGCTTCCTCTTTGCATACCTGATAGGACAGGAACGGCATATCGCCGATCACAAATGCCGTCGGCGCTCCCCGGGTCACGGCGGCGGCATGGACGACCATCATGTCCATGGTCACCGGCAGGGTGCCGTTGTAACCATACACAGTCATCCCCAGCGAATCGCCGCACAGAATGATGTCGATCTCCGCCTTCTCTTCCAGCAGGGCCATCGGGTAATCATAGCAAGTCAACATGGTGATCGGTTCTTTTTTGGCCTTCTTCTCAAACAGATACGGAATGGTAACCTTCGCGCGTGTCATCTTTGCACCCCTCTTCTTTTAATATATGCCGACCCAGGCATCGGTCTCAAAGCCATGATATTCCCAATACCCCAAATACGGTTGATCGATCAGCTCGATCCGGGTCACCCATTTGACCGCTTTATAGGCGTACATCCGCGGCATGATCAGGCGGGCCGGACCGCCCAGAACCCGGGGAATCGGCTTGCCGTCCATGAGCAGGACGATCATCACATCCGGCAGTTGGGCTTGCTCAAGCGTCAAGGCGTCCGCATAGCTGCCGTCCGCCGAATAAAATTTCACATACCGGGCTTCCGGCCGAATTCCGGCCAGCGCCAGCAGATCCGCGACCAGCAGGCCCTCGTAGGTAATATTGAAGACGGACCACCCCTCCACGCAGTGGAAATCGCTGACCTGAACCTTGCGGGGTAGCCGGACGAAATCCTCCCAGCGAAAACTCAGCGAACGGTTGACCAGTCCATCCATGGTAAACCGCCAGGTATCTTGATGCAGACACGGCAGAAAATTCACCACGCTATATTCGCCGAACTTCCCCTTCATGCCGCCCCCGATGGGTAGCCGGGATTCGGGAGAAGGTTCCGGCGGCGGCAAAAAAACATCACAGTTGGCGTTGCCGCGAATGTTTTGCGGGCGATTCCGGGTGAACAACCGGCTCAGCAAGATTGACACCCAGAGTCCGGTGACCCCGACGGCCAGCCAGGCGAAAAAGCGACGGCGGGTTTGCGAAATGCTGCCCGGCCCCGCCGCCGGCCAAACTGCCCAGATATGCCAAAGCACCGCCGGTATGGCTAGATAAGCCAACCAGCGGTGCAGNNACGTCAACGGTCCCCAGACTGCTTTACGCAGCACGACCAAGCCGCTGACCGCTTCAACGGACATCAGAAAAAACACCAAACCAGCAAACCGCCGATATCTTTTGCGCGGCCAGCCGCGCTGGCGTCGCAGCAAGAGAAAAGCGGCATACAGAGTCAGACACCGGCAGAAGAATTCGCCGACCCACCCGTGAAACCGGCTTATCGGCAAGCGATACGGTGCGAGTGGGCCCCGCAGAACAGAAAAATACAACAAAAACCCGCTGCCGGTCAGGATTGCGAAAGCCAGCGCATGTACATGGTGCATGATTTTTCGCATACGATTCGCCTCGCACCGGTTATTTCAAAAGTTTCACCAGTGTAAGTGAAATGGTTGGTATATTGGTAATTATCAGTAGGATAGCGATCTCCACAAACAGAAACGGTAAGATTCGCTTCGATATTTTTTCGATCGATAACCCGGACAGGGTGCAGGCCACAAACAGGTTTACCGCCATGGGCGGCGTGATCATACCGATCGAGGCGTTGACGACGATAATGATCCCCAAAACCAAGGGATCGACCCCCAAATCCATCGCCAGCGGGAAGATGATCGGCGTCACAAGGAGAATGATGGCCTGCGTTTCGAGAAATGTTCCCAAAAACAAAAGGATCAGGTTCAACAATAATAGAATCACGGTAGGATTCTGGGAAATTTCCAGCATCCCACTGGCCACTTTTTCTGGAATCTGCAAGGATGTCAACAGCCAGGAAAACGAGGAGGAAGTGGCAATGACGAACATCACGACCGCCGAACTGACCGCCGCCTTCATAATGATATCACGCAGATCTTTGACCTTGATTTCCCGGAATATGAACATTCCCACGATAAGGGCGTAAACTGTAGCCACGGCGGCTGCTTCCGTAGGCGTAAAAATTCCGCCATAGATTCCGCCCAGAATAATAATCGGCATAAACAGGGCCAGCAGAGCATCTTTACCGGTCACAAGGATTTTTTTCAGCGAAGTGGGTTCCCCACCCCGCAAATTATATTTCTTTGCCAGCCAAAATACGATGCCAACCAAGCCGCCGGCAATGAGAATACCGGGAATAAATCCGGCCACAAACAGATCACCGATGGAAGTATTGGTCACGACGCCATAGGTAACCATCGGAATACTCGGCGGAATGATGACGCCCAGCGTTCCCGCCGCTGCCGCCATCGCCGCCGCCACATCCAATGGATAGCCCGCTTTGACCATGGCCGGAATCATAATAGAACCGATCGCCGCGACCGTAGCCGGGTTGGACCCGGACAAAGCGGCAAAAAAAGCCGAAGCAATGACCGTAATGATACCTAATCCACCCGGTAGCGAACCCACCAACGATTTGGCGAAGTCCACCAACCGTCGGGACATGCCGCCGGTTTCCATGAATCCGCCAGCGATCATGAAAAAGGGAATCGCCATGAACGGAAACGAATCAACGGCAGTAAACATGCGCTGGGCCACGACGAGTGGCGGCGTCGGCATGTCGCCGAACACCAGGGCCGCAATGCCGGAAAGACCAAGCGCCACGCCAATGGGAACATTGACAACCAACAGGAGGATAAAAATTCCAAACAAAATTGCTTCCATGCCCATGCGACTCAGCCCCCTTTCTCATCCGCGCTGCAAACATCCGCGGCTTCCGGGGTTTTTCGGATTTGAGCCAGCATCTGACAGCAGCGCAGCGCCATCAACACCGATCCCACCGGGATGGCGCCGTAAGCAAACCACATGGGGATTCGCAGGGACGGGCTGACCTGTTCGGTCGCAATCTGCGATTGAATAATTTGAAAAGCATAGTAAGCGACAAGAACGTTGAACAGAATGATCACGACATATCGGAAATAATCGAAGAAAATTTTCGAACCTTTGGGCAATAGCAACAAAACCGCCTCCACACCCAAATGTGAATTGCGTTTGATGCCCAGGCTGGCCCCAATATAAGCGATCCATACCATCGAATAGCGGGCGACTTCCTCCGCCCAAGGCAACGACATGACCGTCAGGTAGCGGACACAGGTTGCCACAAACACAACAATAACCATCAACGGAAACAATACAAGCAGAAGATACTCCTCAATATGATCGAGCCAACGTGGCAATTCTCCATCCCTCCCCAAGCTACAGGCTGCGGACAGGCAATACCGCCGGCAGGCGATGTTGCCTGTCCCGCAACGATTATTGCTATTTGACGCCCCGGACCTGGTCGATCAGATCTTTGCCGATATCGGCTTCGAATTTCTTATAGACCGATTCGGTGGCTTTCTGGAACAACGCCTTGTCCGGCGTTGTCACTTCCATCTTGGCCGCTTTCAGCTCGTCGACCAGCTTCTTCTCGCTTTCGATGATGAAATTGCGTTCAAAGGTGCGGGCTTCCTTGGCGGCGTCCATCAACGCGGTTTGTTGTTCCGGCGTCAGGCTCTTGAACAGTTTGTCGCTGATCATCAGGACGGCCGGGGAATAGAAATGGCCGGTCAGAGCCAGATATTTCTGAACTTCATAGAATTTGCTGGTCTTGATGATCAGCAACGGATTTTCCTGNNGCTGCATGGCGGTGAACAGTTCGCCGAACGGCATCGGCGACGGATTGGCGCCCAAAACCTTGAAGGTTTCCATGTGGACCGGATTTTCCATCAGGCGCATTTTCAGGCCGGCCATGTCTTCCGGTTTGTTGATGGGTCG